>DATKXQ010000281.1:0-2046 GCA_035528975.1 bacterium | reverse complement strand
CGGGGCGCGCCGTACGCGGCCGGCGAGGGGGCAACCATGAAAAAAGCGTTTTCGTTGTGGGCGGCGGCGTCCTGCCTCGCGGCCGTTCCCGCGGCGGCGAGTTGGCTCGCGGACGTCGAGGCCGGCGCGGTTTTCAGCGGTTACAACGACGTGCGCGTCCCGAACGAGGGCGGCACCGAAATCTCCCTGTCGCGGGACCTCGAGACCGACCCGAGGTTCTTTTATCGTTTCCGCATATGGTATCGCGCGGGCGACCGCCACGCGGTATCCCTGTTCGCGGCGCCGCTGCGGCTGGACGCCTCGGGTACCGTAGGGAAGGCCGTCGTATTCGACAACGTCGAGTTTCCGGCGGACGTACCGCTCGCGGCAACGTACCGCTTCGACTCCTATCGCGCCACCTACAGGTACAATTTGGTCCGCCGCGAAAGAGTAACCTTCGGCATAGGTTTTACGGCCAAGGTCCGGGACGCCGGCATTACGCTGCGCGGCCGCGACCTGAAGGCGGAGACGACGAATACGGGCTTCGTTCCGCTGGTCAACTTCGGCTTGCGGTGGCGCTTCGGCGACGCGTGGGCTTTCCTGCTCGACGGCGACGCGTTGGCCGCGTCGCAGGGGCGCGCCGAGGACGTCTTCGTCGGCGTGGATTATCGGATCAGTAAGATAGTATCGCTAAAAGCCGGCTACAGGATGCTGGAGGGCGGCGCCGACGTTCCGCAAGTTTACAATTTCACCATGTTGCATTTCTTGGCCCTCGGGCCGGTATTCGAATTTTAGCGGCGCCGGTTGCGTTAAACCAAACGGCCTCGGATGCGGACTAATAAAGGAGCACGTTGGAAGCGCCGCACGTCGCGGCCTGAGTCGCCGTCGAAAGTGGTTTTCTGGAGGAGCGTCCGATATGAAGCGAATAATAATAACGCTCGCGGTTATAAGTGCCGGTTTGGCGGTCGTTAACCCCGCCTCGGCCGAGCGCGACCTCAGGAATTTCGGCGCGCTGGGCCTGGGCGTCGCGTTGCCGGACCACGCCGATTTCTCGGACGACTATGGGATGGGTTTCTGCGGGTCGCTCGGGTACGGTACGCGGCTGGGCCGCAACTCGGAGTTTTTCGCCTACGGCATGTTGGCGTACGACCAGTTCCGTTCCAAGGATAAGGCCGTGCGCGACGACAAGTACCTGGCCAACTTCAGCGCCAACGCCCGCTACTACATCGGCCCCGTCGGCAAGTACGAGGCCGGGTACGTCGGCGCGGGGCCGGGTTTGTATTGGGATGAGAAAGGTAATACGTACGTGGGGGCCAACGTCGCCGTCGGCGGCGACTTCCCGGTGGGCAAAGACTGGTCGATAATCGCCGACGTCGAGCAGCATTTGGTGAACAACGCGGACGCGCGCGCGTTTCTCACCATCCGCGTCGGCGCCGCGTTTTGGTTCCTGTAGCGCCGTTCGCGAATTAGTAGGGCAATGAGGGGCCCCGCCGCAGGCGGGGCCTTACGGCTTCGGCCCAAAGCTCGCGGGACCGGCGCGTATTGACGTATATCGCCGGGGCCGGGTCGTGGGGGGCGAGTTCGTGCGTACGGTCGTCGACGCGGGGAAAGACTTGGGGGGTGCTTCGGGTACCTCGCTTCGTCTCGCAGCTCGGCCCGATAATACGCGTAGTCGCGAAGGACCCTGGGCTCGCCGGCGCGTCGATGGGTCGGCGCCTTTCAAATCAAGTACTTCGTCCCGGCTTTCCGGTTTCGCTTCGCCGCGGCGACCAGTTCGCGAAACCAATCGGCGTTTCGGTACCGGGCCATGTCCGGGTCGTTGGGGGAATGCTTCGCCACGGTACCGTCGTCGTTTCGCAGCGCTTTCGCGAGGTGTTCCCGACAGAGGGCCTCGTCGCCGACCTCGGCCCAGAAGCAGGCGAAATTGTATAAAATCGAGGGGTCGTCCGGCGCGAGGTTTACCGCGTACTCGTAGGTCGCTTTGGCCTCATCGTGCCGGTTCAGCCGGTGCAGGCAAAACGCGCGAGCCGAATAGCCCCTCGCGTAGTCGGCGTTGAGCTTGATGGC
>DATKXQ010000280.1:0-9402 GCA_035528975.1 bacterium | reverse complement strand
GGTCGGGGTCCCAGCTCGAGCCGTCGTCGGCGACGGGGGGCAGGGCCTGCGCGACGTTCAGCATCGCGTTGATCGCGCCCGCGCTCTCGGACTTGAACGCCCAGGCGATAACTTTCTTGCGGTAGTCCCTGTCGTCGACGCGGCCGGCCTCCTCGTAGCGGGTGCGGGCGCAGGCGATCGCGAGGCGGGTGAGGACGCCGTCGGCGTTGCCGCCCCAGGTGTGGCCGTTCCAGACGAGCCAGCGGTCGTGCCGGTGGTCGAAGCGCACGCCGTCGCCGTGGCGGGAGGCGAAGAGCTCGGCGTTGCCGGCGTCGGTGAGGTTGAAGCCGCCGTCGGGCTCGGGGTCGTAGCGCGCGACGGAGGCGGCGATCGTCGCGAGGTCCTTGTCGTCGAGGGGCGGGACGCAGCGCGCGGCGTTGACGGTGCGGAGGCGGACGAGGATCTCGTCGGCGCTCGAGCCGCGGCGCCGCATCGCGCCGGCGACGGAGGTGAGGGTGTCGTTGCGGCGCCCCTCGGCGATGGGCCCGGTTCCCTCGACTTCTGGCGCGCCCTTGCCCGCCCGGGCCTTACGGGACGCGCCGTGGGCCGTCGTGGGCGCAGCCTTCGCGGCCGGGCTGGTCGCGAGCAGACGCGCGAGCTCGGGCGGGATCTCGTCGACGGCGGCGTCCCAAGGCGCGAGGACCCACTTGTAAAACGCCCCCGACGGATGAACCGAAGGGGGCACGACGACGTAGCCGCCGTCGGCCTTAACGTCCACCTTGCCGCCGAGGATGTTCGCGCGGCACCCGAGGGGGTTGCCGGCGCGGGGCGCGAGGAAGAAGAGGTGGAGGCCTCCCCCACCGGTCTCGGCGCGGACGAAGGCCGCCTCGTCAAGGCCGAGGGAGGCGAGGGCGCGGCGGAGGTTCGCGATGCCCTCGGGACCGTCGGCGTCGACGACGACCAGGTTGGAGGCGCCGCACGCGACCGCGACGTTCGCGATGGGTTCGTGGAGCCACCACTTCGTAATCGTCGGGGCCGCGCTCGTGGCGTCCTTGAAGCCGGACTTCGTCGCCGGGACTTTGCCGCGGGCGGCGCAGGGGAAAACCGCCCACCCGAGCGCGGCGAGCTCGAGCGCCGCTGCGCCGTGGGAGTCGGGGATGAAGGGGCTATCAGGCATTTTTCTTCCAGTTCTCGAATACCCAGAAATAGCAGTGGTATTTACGCGCGGTCACCTGTCGGAACAGGTTGTGCTGCAGCGGCCGGGTCTTCGCGAGCAGGATGAAGAGGTCTTTCGCCCGGAACCCGAGCTCGAGCGCGTTGTTGTAGATCGAGACGTGGTTGAAGAAGTTCCGCCGGCCGCTCATCAGGTCCTGACACTTGAAGTACAGGATTCCCTTGTGCGCCAGGACGCGCCTCAGCTCGACCATCGCCTCTCCGTAGAATCGCAGCAGGTCCGGCATCCAGGTATCCCACGACGTGTACTTCCGAGGCATCACGCCCGTCGTCTTCCTGCCGCCGTCCAGGAACGGCGGGTCGAACATCGCCGACGCGACGGCGCCGGTCCTTAGCGGAAGCCGGCGCACGTCGGCCGCCACGACGCCAGGGACACGAGGCGCGATATCGAACTTCAGCCGCGGCGGCTCGAGCGTGTAGCGGTAAAACCTACCGCGGCCGTACGTGGCGTCGCACTCGACGACGCCGCCGGAGTGCAGGCCGACCATGTTTGCCAGAAGGTCTTCCTGGTCGTCGTAGACGGATTTAACCAGCGGTGCCACGTTAGAAGGCCGCCTCCCCGTCGTCGGTTTGGGCGTGGAACGCGGCGTGGGCCGCTTCGTTTTCGTAAAGGGTCAGGTTCTCGGGGGCGTTGTTTACGCGGTCCCGGTCGTTGTGATGGACGACCTCTTCCGGCCGGAGGGGCCGCCCGATAATCTGCTCCATCACGTAGCGGTGCTCAAGCAGCCAGCCCTGGGCGTTCGCACTTGGATGCCAGGGGGCGTAAAGGCGAACGTAACCGTCGCCGTTGATGTAGCGCGCGCCGAATTCGCCGGGGGCGACCTTGCGGGGTTTCAGGCACGTCGGCCCCTGGCACCGGCAGGTGACGGCGCCGCGGCGGAGGTTGTCGCTGCGGACCTCGTACTCGCGGCCGCACGAGGAGCAGCGGACCCGCCAGTAGGCGCGGCCGTCGGAACTCCGGGTGGGGACGCGCTTGACGACGGCGAGTGTTCCGAAGGTCCGGCCGGATAGGTCGATGAGAGCGGTCACCGTTTATCCCCGAAAGCCGGCAAGGCCAACGGCGCGGTTCCCGCGAACACGGCCGGTAGATGTCGCTTGAGTTCGTCGTAGACGGTCGCGCCCGAGGGAAGGACGATGTGCGGGAGGAACTCCTCCTCGAACGTGACCAGCCCCTCGGCGACGGCCTCGAGTTTCGACTTCAGGTGGTAGTAAATGATGCGGTAGACGCGGCGACGCTCGGCGTCGGATTTCCGCTCGGCGGTTGGGACCCGCGTCTTATCGCGCCAGCCGCGGCGTCGCGCCTTCTTCACCACCAGGTTATCGGCGTTGGGCTTGCCGACGACGCGGACGCGGATAACCTTCTCGACGCCGCCCGGGCCGCCCTCGACCCGTATGAACTCGACGGCGACGCCGTCGGGCCAGCAGTCGGTGAACTGGACCTGGCGGATGCCGTATTTGGTGAGGATGCCGCGGATCCCCTCTTGCGAGCGGGCCGCAGGGACTTCGGTGCCATCGTAGGCCATAGCGGTTATCCTTTCGTTCCCTTGAGGGCGCGTGTGACGAGCTCGCCGTACTTCCCCGCCTCCCGCCGCTCGGCGAGTTTCTCGCGAACGATCTCCTGTTGCGTCTTACGGCGCGCCACGTTCGCGCGGGTCGCGTCCGGAGGCGGCGCCTCGGGTGTTCCCGCAGCCACCCGGGCCTGGAGCTTACGGAGCGAGGAGAGCGCGGCGAAATAAAGGCGATCGCCGGCCTCGGCGCGGACGTCCCGGACCTCCTGCTCAGCGTAGGACATCCACTCAAGGAGGTGATTCAGCACCGAGCGGTCGACGGCGCTGAGGTAGCCGCCGTAGCAACTCCAGAGGTCGTAGACCTCGGCCTGGCTCAGCTGGTTCGGTTCCTTCGTCGCGACGGCATCCATCAACGCTTAACCTCGACGCCGATGCCCGTAAGAAAACGCTCCAAGACGCCGGCGGCGAAGTCGTCGACGGTTACGCCGGCGGCCTGAGCGATGGCGGTAAGCGGCTGGTGGACTGCAGCCGGAATCGCGACCAGCGTCGTCTCGCGAGCGCCCGCCGGCGGCGGGTGCTTACGGCCCCCGGGCGCGGCTGCTTTTTCGCGGAGCCGTAGCCGCTGGTAGCAGCGTTTACAAAGCCCTTTTGCCGCCGGCGGCGAAGTCGTCTCGCCACACTCTTTGCAGACCTCGCCGTCTTTCCATACGGGTTTTTTGGGCATTGCCGAACCTCCTTTTTCGCGGCGCCTATGTTTGAAATCGATTTGTCTCAATCCCGTCGTTGCCGTCAACTCCGCGCCGATGTGCGAGCCTAGTCCGCAGGCGGGCGCTTCGCATACCCAGACCGCCATCGCGACGCGCTTCGCGTTGAAAACGCCCGGTGGCTTGATGAGCGCGTAGCCCGGGGCCATCGGTGCGCCGCACGCCGGGCAAGGTTTTCTATCGGCCTTCGCGGACATCGCACCACGCCGCGTAGAGGGCGATGACGCCGATGAGGAAGGCGACCACGGCTACGATTAAAACGCCAACGAGCATCGCAGCCCCCTTAAGGCGTAAGCGCCGGTTCCCCGGCGACCTCCGCCGGTGCGGGTTGCGGTTGGGCGGGCTCGGCCTCGTGGACGAGCAGGCACTTGTACGCCTGGACGACGTCCCGTTGCAACTGCGCAAGGTAGTCCAGCAGTAGCCGGCGCTGTTTCTCGGGGCCCAACCAGTCGTCGTAGGAAATGCTGACGGCGGTGGCGGTGTTGCCCTGGAGCTCGCGGAGGACCGCCCGTACCTCCTCGATATTGTCTTCCGTTCCCATCTCGTTCTCCTTTCTTTTCGCCCCGCTCGGTCGCGAGCCGGCGGCGCCCACGGGCGCGGCGGGGCTTCGTGCTACTTACAGCCGGCTGTCTCCTCCGCGTGGACGATTAGCCACGCGTCGACGAGCGCCGACGGCAGCGCCCACTCGGAATTCATGGGCAGCGCCGCGACGACTTCCCACTTGAAGTCCTGGTAGAGGCCGGGCCGGTTCCGCATCGCGTCGCCCTCGCCGGTCGCGTACGCCAGGATGGAGAGCGCCAGGTCCGCGGGTCCCGAGCCGCCGTAGCCCCAGTTGAAGCCGTCGGGGGAGTGGCGCTCGACGTGCGGCAGCGGCGCGACTCCGGCGCCGGAGTGGACGTCGACGCGGAAGCCGCCCTGGTCGGTGCGTTCGGGGACGCCGACGATGACGTAGGGGGTATCGGGCTTAGGCATGAGCGGCTACCTCCTCGGCCGGCGCGGGCGCGTGGACGACGTGGCCATCCTCGATGTACACGCCCACCTCGCCCGACGCGTCGACCTTCTCAATCCAGACCTGGTAGTCGTTCGCCGCGGCCATCTCGGCGATGACGCGCAGGTTGTCGTCGTCCAGGAGGGAGCCGTCCTTGATGAGGATGACCTTGAGCTTGGGGTTAGCCGCCATCGCGACGGCGGTGGAGATGCGCGTTAGCTCGGCGGACGACGCCTGCTCGAGCGGCCGGCCGTCGTAGAGGACGCCGTCCTCGTTGAACGACAGGCCGTCCACGGGAAAGGATGCGCCGGCCAGCGCGGTCGCCTTGCGATCGTCGATGGCCTTGATGCGCGCGGTGAGCTCGTCGCTCGCGGCGTGGGCGGCGTGAAGCTGACCCTCGAGTTCGAGGCGTTGCTTCTTGTTATGTACGAGGGAGTTGGTTGACTCGACGTTTTTGACCTGGGCGCGTAGTGACGAGATTTCGTCGTCCCACAGACCGACGTTCTGCGACTCGTTTTCGAGGGAGTTATACTCGGCTTCGAGTCGTTCCAACTTCGCACGCGCTTCTTTTATCTCGCCGGATAACTCTTGGCGCCTCGTTTCCGCCCGGACCGCCTGCGCGGCTTTAGCGTTTAATTCCTCGATGCGGGCGATGAGGTCCGCCGCCGATACCGGCTCGTTCGGGATGTCGTCGATGTCGTCCTCGATTGAGGGGAGCTTTTCGACCGCGCCTTCGAGTCTTTTAACGTCGCGGTTTACGTCCGTCCGCTTGTCGAACAGCGCCTTCCGCTCAGCCGCCAGGGCGTCGAGGTCCAGCCCGAGGTCGATGATGTCGAGGAGCGCCGTGAGCTGGTCCCTCGCCTTCATCCGCGCGAACGCCAGCGGGTCGAAGGCGATTTTGCCGACCAGGCCGTCGAGGAGCGCCTGCGGGTTCGGGTAGCGCGCGTCGGTATCTCCGGCCATGACTTTGAGGTACGTGTTGTCGGCCGTGAAGGTCCGCTCGACGACGATGTCGCCGAGGTCGAGGCGGATAAACCCCGCGTCCGTTCCCTCGCGTAACGGCTGGTCGGGGATGGCTTCCTTGCCGCCGAGGGCGTAGACGATGGCGTCGAGGACGGAGCTCTTACCCTGCGCGTTCCGGCCCGTTACCAGCACGACCGAGCCGTCGGGGTTGATTTCGACGACGCGGACGCGTTTAATGTTCGATGCTTCAAGCCTTAAGATTTTCATTTTCGTTCACCTCGTCATAGTGGGGCCGGTGCCGAACGCGACACCGGCCCCTGTTGCTCTGCGCCGGGGGTTAGAATTCGCCGGCCGCGGCGTCGTCTTTGGGTTCCTCGGCCTGGACGCGGTCCCACGCGGCGCTGAGCCGCTTGAGGACCGCCTCGAACTCGGGTCCGGTGGCCGGATCGATGTCCTGACCGCGCTTAAAGACCGGTACGTGGTGCGGTGCCGGCTTCGTCGCCTTGCGGAGGGTGATGGAGACGGTGGAGTAGTAGAGCGGCTTGCCGCGGTACTGCGCCGAGGCGATGAAAGCTCGCGCAGGCTTGAGGCCGGTCCGCGAGACCTGGAGGAAGAACGGCACGCCGTACTCGTCCAGGCACGCGAAGTCGATCGTCTCCGCGCACTTCGGCTTCTCGTCGTCGCCCCAGTCCTTGAGCGGGCACGCCTCGCACCCGCCGCCGGGTTGGCCCTCGCCGTGGACGAAGTCGCGGGAGCGGCAGAGGGGGTCGTCGCCCTCGCCCACCTTGGGCCACAGGACGCGGCCGCGCCGCATCCCGAGGACGATGCACTTGAGCTCCGCGAGCTCCTCGTCGGTTAGGTTGTTTACGAAGACGCCGGTGTTGGGGTGCTCGTCCGACGGCTTCTGGATGATGCGCATCCGCGGCGTCGGGAGCTCCTCGGGTGGGAGGTACTGCGGCGCGTCGCCCGGGACCGCAGGTACGCCGGCGCCGGGTTCGCCCTCGACGATTTCCGCCGGGGCCGCGGGTGTTTCTTCGGGGATTTCCTCTTTCTTGGCCATCTTTCTTTCCTCCTAAAACGCGTTATCGTTGACGGCTCGACTAAGCCGTATCGGTTGTTCGGTGGTAAGCCATATGTTCTTCGTTACTGTGGAACAGCCGCAGGTTGGACGGGTCGTTGTTTGTCGGATTACCGTCCTCGTGATGAACGACTTCGTTAGGCTGAAGAGGGCGACCGAGGACGCGTTCCATTACGAGACGATGTTTATAGACGCGGCCCCGTTCCGTCTTTACGAGAACGTACCCGCGGCTGCCGACGTTGTTTTGAATTCCGCCCTTCCAAAAAGGCGAAGCCGGACCCGCGGGAAAGTGATGGCAACCGCACGATTTCTTGTCGCCAACGAGTAGGTTCCGAGCGCTCGCGGTTGTAATCGCTCCGCAGTCGCAACGGCATTCCCAGACCACGGACCCGAACGACGTTCGCTCGTCCGTGGAGCGAAGAGCGACTAATCTCCCAAAACGTCGACCGGTCAAATCAAGCGGTGCAGGCATTTAAACTTCGACCTCTTCGGGTTCCGGCGCTGGCGCGGTTCTATGCTTGCGCGGTTTGAACATCGCCTCGGCGCCTTCGACGTTAAAGCACAGCCCGGCGTACGGGCACCAGCTGCAGTTCCGCGACACGTTCTTCACGTCGATTTGCTCAGTTTGGTAGAAGCGGATGACCGAGGCGACGTCCCGGACGTACACTTCAAACTCACATAGCTGGTCAAGAGACGGCGGTTGCATGTAGTACCGGAAGGCGTCGGGGGTTTTCGTTTTCTTTAACACCGTTACGTACGCACCCTCGGGTATCCGCTCGTATTTCTTCCAGACGAGGTATGCGTATCCGAGGAATTGCGTGGACTGCGACATCGCGACTTCGTCGCTATCACCCCACGATGCTACGGTTTTATGATCGCCTACCAGCAAGCGGCCGTCGCGCTCCTCGACGATGTCGGCGTAGCCCTGGAGTACGAGGCCGACGTCGACGTTGTGGCTGAGGTACGCCTCGCAGGCGAGGACCTTGGCGTTAAGGACGTCGTCGCGATGCTTCTCGTACCAGAGGGCGGCGAGCGCGCGTCCCTTTGCGAGCAGGTCCTCGTACTTCTCTTTCTCCTTGTAGCTGATGCCCTCTCTGTCGAGCGCGGCGAAGTGTTGGGCGAAGACCCCCGCTACTTCCTCCGCGGTCATCGGCGCGTTCTGGCATGCGTACGCCTGGGCGACGGCCGCGTGGACGGCCCGGCCGAAGGCGAACGCCGCCGGCTGCGCTACCGGCTCGAGCTGGTCGACGTAGCGATACTTCCATTTCCTCGGGCAAGCTAGCGCCGTCGCTATCGTCGTGTGCGACAGCTTCACGACCGCCGGGCCGGCGTATTGCCCCGCCTCGCCGAGCGCGGCCGCGTTTACCGGCCGGCCGTCCGCTTCGGCCACGGGTTCTTGCGTTGCGTGTTCGGTCATTTCTTCCTTGACTCCTTTCGCCGCCCGTGTTAATGGTGCGGCAGTTCGTTACTTTGACGCCCCGTCCCGGCGGCTACCCGGGCGGGGCGGTTTTATTTTTCGACGAGCCGTAGAACGTTCTTCCCTGCGGCCGAAGCCGCGCCGACGAAGAACGCCGCGGCGCGAGTGTCGTTCATTAGTACCCAGCCGCGGTCCGCCGGCGTAAGCGCCATGAATCCGGCGCGGGCCGCGTCGGCTTTCTCCCGGACCTTCGTCGGCGCCTCGGTCAGACAGCGGACGGCGGCCTCGACGAGCGATAGCACTTCCTCGCGGGCGTTGAGCTTCTTCGTCACCAAATCAACTCACCGCCTTTGCGCGGTGTTTCGAACATCGCCGGCGTCAGGTTCTCGACTTCGGCCTGTTCGACGACGGCCCGGGCCGCGGCGCGCCGCTCGCCAATCCGTCGGGCGACGTATAAGAGCGCGTTGGCCAGGTCGTTGAGCGCCGCCCAGTCGGACGTCCGGACGACGTGATAGATGAGGATGCCGAAATTACGCTGGGCCGCGGCGACGGCCTCGCGCAGGTTCGGCATCCTGCCGTTGCAGGTCATCATCTACTCTTCTCCTTTCAGTTCGCCGATAAAAGCGGCGTTGAGTTCTACCAGGCGCGCGAGCGCCGCGTTCATCTGCACAAGGAGCGCGCGTTTACGCTCGGCGCGGTTGAGGTCCGCGGCGGAGGCGACGTTGAAGTACTCGCACAGACGCCCGAGCGTCCGCGCCGTCGGTTGCTCACGCAGGTTGAGGGCTTTGGCGACGTCGGACTTGTCGAGCTCGGCGGCCCGGGCGACGTCGCCGAGGGAAAGGCCGCTCTTGTCGAAGCGCGCCCGGCAGGCGGCGAGAAGCGGTAGGGCGCGGCGTTCGACGGGGCGATGGCGGACGCGGCACGCTACGGCCGTTTTAACGGCCTTCGGGGCCCGGGTGGTATCTTGGGCCGGTTTGCCCCTGCGCGTCCCTTCTAACCGTGGGCCATCGTGGGCCACGGGCCTTTTAGTAGCTCGCTTAGCGTCGCGCGTCATCGCCTGCCTACCTCCACCAGGTCGGGGTCCGCGGCGATACGCTCGGCCACCGTCGGCCGGTAGTTCCGCTCGCGGTCCCACTCCTTGATCTCCTCGATGTTGAACTGGAGCCGCCGGCCGCGTTTGTAAAATGGTATGCGCCGGCGGGCGACCCAGTCGCGGACCGTCGCCGGCGACTCGTTCAGGTACGTCGCGACTTCGTCGATACTCCAGAACGCGCATTCAACCTTCGCCATCAGAACCGCACCCCCTGGCCCGCGAGGAACGCGATGACCGCTCGGATCGCATCCTCGGCCTCTTCGCGCAGGTGCTCCTTTTCGCGGGGCGTGACCTTACCGTCTTCGAGCGCCGCGGCGCTCTTGGCACAGAAGTCGCCGGCCTCGCGGAGTACGTCGGCCAGGTCCGCCTCGGCGCCGCG
>DATKXQ010000279.1:0-11556 GCA_035528975.1 bacterium | reverse complement strand
CTCGACCTCGTTGAACCCGAAACAGGTGAGTACCATGTCCCTTGTCCGCCCAGGCGGCCCGACGTTTCCCCTTGATTTCGGCCGGGGGGATTTGCTATTATTTTCGCACACGGGCCATTAGCTCAATTGGCAGAGCAACTGACTCTTAATCAGTAGGTTACAGGTTCGATTCCTGTATGGCCCTAAGAGAAGGCGCCCCCCGAGCAGGGGCGCCTATTTTATAGTAAAAAAAACCCCGCCTCTTGCGAGGCGGGGTTTCGTCTTTTAGGCCTTTACGTTACTACGCTTACGTTCTCGGCCTGCGGTCCCTTCTGACCCTGGACTACGTCGAACTCTACTTCCTGGCCTTCCGCGAGGGTCCTGAAACCATCGCCGACTATGGCCGAGAAATGCACGAAGACGTCTTCGCCTTCTTCGCGTTCGATGAAGCCGTAACCCTTGGCGTCACTGAACCACTTGATTTTTCCTTTTTCTGACATTTTGAACTCGAACTCCCCGTACTACGTACTACCCCGCCGCCCGGGCGGCCTGCGGGCCTCAACTTTCAGGCCCGCCTGCGCAACCCTATACTTCCCGTCTTCTTTCTAAAGAGCCGCCCGCGCATAGAAACGCGGAAGTAGCCGGGTCGTGCGGTTGGTATTATACGGAGGTTCTTGACGTACACCTCCTTTGCTGTTCAAATGCGAGCACTCTTTGAAGGTTATTATAATAAATAAATATCAAAAAGTCAAGGATAATCTTGCCCGGAAGGGTCCGCGCGTCGGTCCGCGTCCGGCCTTAGCAAAATACCCCGGCGCTACGGGCCCCGTTTTTGTTTAAATAAAAGGCGGCCGCGAAGCCACCCGGCGAATTAACTCGGCGTCAAGGCCGTCACTCGTCGAACCCCAGCATCTTCTTGGCCTTGTCGCTCATGCGCTCCGGCGTCCACGGCGGCTCGAAGACCACCACCACATCGGCCTCCTCCACGCCCTCTATCTTCTCTACGGCGTCCTTGGCCATATTCGCCATGAACTGGCCCATAGGGCACCCCGGCGCCGTGACCGTCATCTTCACGTCCACCTTGCCGCCGTCCACGGCGACGTCGTAGATAAGGCCCAGGTCTACGATACTCAGGCCCGGGATCTCGGGGTCGTTCACGGTACCCAGGGCCGCCATAACGTCTTCTTTCGTGAATGCCAATTCCAACCTCCGGGAGTTTCGGCCGGCCGCGTTAGCCGCCGCCCACGATTTCCACCAACTCCAGCACGTCGCCGGCGACGACGGCGGCCTCGCCGTAGTGGTCGCGCGGTACGATCTCGCGGTTGAGCTCGACCACGGTTCGGCTCGCCTCGAGGCCGAACCGGGAGAGCAGCGCGGCGACCGTCAGCTCGGCGGGGAGCTCCCGCACCTCGCCGTTAATCGTCACTTCCATGCGGATCTTCAACCTTGGGCTTGCGCTTTGCGCGCGCCTCCTCGATGAGCTTCTGCAGGTCGGGGCGGAGGTTGTTCTTGGTGAGGTAGTCGTAGATCGCCGCGTCGAGGGCCTCCTCGCCCAGCACGGAACAGTGCATCTTCTGCTTGGGGAGGCCGCCCAGCGCCTCGGCCACGGTCCGATTGCTGATCTTCAGCGCCTCCTCGAGGGTTTTACCTTTCACCAATTCGGTGATCATGCTCGAGGTGGCGATGGCGGCGCCGCAGCCGAAGGTGCGGAACTTGACGTCCTCGATAACGTCGCCCTCGACCTTGATGAAGAGCTCCATCATGTCGCCGCAGACCGGGTTACCTACTTTCCCCACGCCGTCGGCGTTCTCGATCACGCCCACGTTCCGCGGCTTGTAGAAGTGGTCCATCACTTTTTCGCTGTACATACGTGCACACTCCCGGAGCGGCTCTCGAGCTACGAGGGCCGCGCGCGAAGACGCTGGGAATCGGTTAAAACCCGGCGCAAGTCCGTCTCGTCGAAAACCCGCTCTATCTTCTCGCTCAGGTTCCTCCACACGAGCCTCGCCGCGCAGTAGTCCATGTGGGGGCAGGCCCCCACGGCCGTCCGCTTGCCCCGGCCGCCGTAGCAGGACTCCGGCGCGACGCAGGGGGCCAACCACACGGGCCCCTCGACCGCGCGTACGATATCCCCCACCGTAATTTCCGACGGAGGCCGCGATAGCTTAAAGCCCCCGCGCGGCCCGCGGACGCTCGTGACGAGTCCCGCCCGCCTTAACTTCACGAATAGCTGCATAAGGTAGTCGGCCGAGACCTTCATATCGTCGGCGAGAGAGGATACCGACTTCGGGTAATTGTCTTCGTTCTCGGCGAGCCGCAAAAGCGCCCTAAGGCCAAAACGTCCCCGCGTCGACATACGCATATCGAAACCTCATTAAATCGGTCCCGGCCCGACCTTCCGCCGGATTTGAAAGAACTTCCCCTGATTACAAAAACCTAACATATATGCATCTATGCGTCAACTTTAAACTTTTATGCAATCGCGGGTCATATGCCCGGCGCCGCCACGCGCCGCGCCGCCGCCACGCGCCGCGCCGCCGCCAGCACTTCCTCCACCGTTATCGCCTCCATGCAATTGAAGTCCGGACAGCGCTCGCGCGGACACTCGTCGCACGCCCGGCCGGCGGGGACTATCACCGCGGACGCGTTCCCGACCGGCCCCCAGCGCCTCGGCGAGCCCGACCGCAGCGGCGAAAAAAACGACACCGTGGGCGTCCCCACCGCCGCGGCCAGGTGCATGGGGCCGGTGTTGCCGGAGACGAACAACCGCGCCCCCGCCAGAAGGCCCACCAGCGCGCCCAGGTCCGTCTCCCCCGCCACGCTCGCGCGCCCCGCGCCCTCGCCCGCGACGAAGGCCGCCGTCTCCCTCTCGGCCGCCGAGCCGGTGACGACGACCGACAGCGACGACGCCTTCGCCAGCTCGGCCGCGAGGATGCGGTAGCGCCGCAGCGACCAGTTCAGCGACGAGCCGCCGCTGCCGGGGTGGACGACGACGTATCCGTCGGCTGCGACGCCGCGCCGCGCCAGGAGCGCCACGGCCTTCGCCCGGTCCTCGGCCGTCACCGCCAGCCGCGGCGCCGGCACCCCCGCCGGCACCGGCAATCCCAACCCCTCCAGATATTTTAAATTGTACTCTATCTCGTGTCGGTCCGACGGCGAGCGGTGGAATTTGACCCGGCGATTGCAGAAGACGGCGTAACCGCGATAGGCGTTGCCGACGCGCACCTTCACGCCGGCCCACCACACGGCCAGCGTGTCGACCAGGTCGGGGTGCACGACCACCGCGGCGTCGAAGCGACCTGCGCGGACCGAGGCCGTCGCTTCCCGAAAACCGCGCCGCCGACCCCCCGGCGACGGGATAACGTCCTCGACGCCGGCGTAGCGCCGAAGCAGCGGCGCCACTGCTTCCTTCGCCATCGCCCCCAGCCGGACGCCCGGCAGCGAAGCCCGGATCGCCTCCATCAACGGCAACGTCAGGACCCAGTCGCCGAGGCGGTCGTTGCGCACTACCAGGACGCTACGCATCGTCGTCGCTCCCGCCCGCGCTCCCGCCCGCGCACGGCGTCAAGAGGGGCGCCGCCAGGCCCCACAGAACCACGAAGACGACGAGCATCGCCGGGTCGGCGACGACGTCGCCCACGAGGCCGCTGACCAACACGGCCACGGTGGCCGCGACGAGGCCGAGGCCGAGGGCGCGCACCCGCGGGTCCTC
The DNA here is from genome assembly GCA_035528975.1 of bacterium. Taxonomy (GTDB): domain Bacteria; phylum RBG-13-66-14; class B26-G2; order WVWN01; family WVWN01; genus WVWN01. The sequence goes on along the minus strand of DATKXQ010000279.1, from coordinate 7,865 downwards.
GCCCTCCCGCCGAAAAGCTCCCCACGCCGCCCGGGCCGCCGCCACGACGACCCACAGCGCCGCGGCCACGGCCGGAAGGCCGCTCTCCACGACGAGCCGGAGGTAGTCGTTGTGCCAACCGATGACCTCCGCCACCGGCGAATAGAACCTCGTTTGATATGGGAATACGGCCTTTATCGTCTCGGGCCCGAAGCCCGTCAGCGGCCGGTCGAAGATTACCGCCAGGCCCCCTTTCCATAATATGTCGCGGTAGCTCTCGAAGGCCGGGTCGCCCAACGAGAAGCGGCCGGACGCGGCGCCCGCCGGCAGCAAGTAAACCGCCGCCGCGGCGCCGGCCGCGACCAGCAGGAGTACGGCCAGTACGCGTCGGTCTTTCAACCCGCCGACGACGCCGATGCCGGCGACGAGCGCGAGCCACTGCCCCCGGCACAGCGTCAACACCAAAGCGCCGAAGGGTACCAGCGCCGCGACGCCGTACGCGAGCCGCCCCCGCCACGGCGAAAACGCGGCCGCCGCCAGAAACAGACACAGCGCCACGGCTAAAACCTCCGCGAACGTCGTGTAACCGCCCGTGAGCGAAGCCACCCGCCCCGCGCCGCCGAAGGCGAAGGACGCGACGCCCACGCCGGCCGCGAGGACCGTCGCCGCCAGGAATATGTAAATACCCGCCAGCCGCCGGGGTCGCGACAGCGCCATGTGCGCGAGGGGATAGTAGGCCAACAACAGACCCGATTTCTCCAAGCCCTTCCAACTGAGCGCCGGGTCCACCGACGTCAGCGTCGAGAGAATGCGTACGAGCAGGAAGGCGCCGACGGCGAGGTCCAGCGGCAAAGGCCGCAGCCGCCGCCACCCCCCCGCCGCGACGTATACGACGAACAGGACCGCGACGGTCAACAGGCCGAAATAGGACATCGACGTCGCGAACAAAGGCGCCGGCGCCAGCGCGACGACGCCCACGAAGAAAATCCCCTCGAGCCAAATCCGCGCGGCAGTGCGCGGGCCCGTTTCGCCCGTCGGTGACATGCTATCTGATTAAAGCCACCTTGCCCGTCGCCCGGGTGCTCCCCTCGACCACAAAGAGGTAGACGCCCGAAGCCGCGGGGCTGCCGTCGCGCGCCGTCAAGGGCCAGTACGCGGCGGCCGATGCGCCGACCGCGGTCGACCACACGCGCGTCCCGGCGAGGTCGTAAACGGCGAGCGTACCGCCCGGCGGCAAGTTCGCGAAATTGACGCCGGCGTGTCCCGCCGACGGCCGCGCCGGGTTGGGGTACGCTATGACGCCGGTGGCGCCCCCCGGGCCGCCGCGCGCGCCGGCGAGCGAGGCCGCCGCCGCCAGGTTCACCCGCGTCACGTCCGCGCCGAAAGCCGGCGTGAGGTGCTCGGACAGGTCCTGCGTCGTGTGGTACCAGGGGTAAAACTCTTTCCCGGCGTACTCGATGGACAAAAGCGCCGGATAGCCGAAGTCCCAGAAGGACTCGTGGTCGCTGCCGCCCCGCCCCTCCGTCACCGGGTATATCACGCAGCCCGGGACGTACAACCGCGCCGCGTCCCGATACAGCGACAACAGCTCCGACGAGAAATCGTTGTAGCGGACCTCGACGTCGTATACCGGCTCGTCGAGGTACGATATCATGTCCATATTGAACGCCGCGTATATGTCGCTCCCCGCGCGGTGCTCGTCGCGGACGTACGCCTTGGAGCCCAGCAGGCCCTCCTCCTCGCCCGAGAAGGCGACGAGCTTGATGGTCCCGTCGAACTCGAAACCGGCCAGGGCCGTCGCCGCCTCCAGCAGCGCCGCGGTTCCGGAGGCGTTATCCTCCGCGCCGGGCGCCAGGTTCCACGGGTCCTCCGAGATGGAGTCGTAGTGGCCGCACAGCACGACGACCCGCTCCGGGTGCGAGACGCCGCGCAGCGTCCCCTCGACGTTGTACCACGTAATGGGTTCGGCGTTCTCCACCTTCACCGCTTCCCAGTGCGCGCCGCCGTCCGCGGTGTGGATTATGGCGGAGGGGCCGCCGACGATCCACGCCTCGTCGCGGCTGATTATCGAAAGGGCGTTGTAGGTGTAATATTCGCCGAAGGGCGTCGGCTGCCGCGTCCAGCTCGCGCCGGCGTCGTCGGTCCGGTAAACCTTGCCGTTGGAGCCGCCGGCCCAACCGCGCGTCGCGTCCGCGAAGCCCACGAACGTGAAGAAAGGCCACTCCGGGAAATACCCCGAGACGCGGCGCCACGTCTCGCCCGCGTCCCGGGAGTAGAGGATCGTCCCCTCGTAACCCACCATGACGGCGTGCGTCGCGTCCGCGAACGCGATATCGCGCATCGTAAAGCCCTCGGTCGGAATCACGTACCTCTTCTCCCAGCTAACGCCGCCGTCGCCGGACCTCATCACCAGGCCGTCTTCGCCCACCGCCCACCACCGGTCCGCGGCCTGCGGGTAGACGCCGTATATCAGCTTCTGCGTGGGAGACGCGACCTTGCTCCAGTTCGCGCCGCCGTCCACGGTCCGGTAGGCCGCGCCCCCGTCGCCCGCCGCGACGCCGAGCTGCGTGCCCCGGAACGCCACGTCGCGCAGGTAATCGTCCGGGTCCTCCAGCGGCAGCTGCCTCCACGTCAAGCCGCCGTCGTCGGTGCGCGCCAGAAAGCCCTTCCCCCCCACGACGAAGCCCTTTTTGTCGGTGACGAAGGCGCCGTCCTCAAGGCGCCCTTCCGACTTCACCGCCCGCCACGTCTTCCCCGCGTCGACGCTCCGCCATACGTATCCCCAATAGGACGTCATCCAACCCAGCTCGCCGTCGGCGCGGAAGGCGCAGTCGACGAGGTAGTCGTTGTCCATCGGTTCGTAGACGTAGGCCCGGCGCGCCGTCTCGAAACCCCGGCGCCGGAAGTTCTCCTCGATGTAGTCGGTCGCGGCCCCGATCTCCGCGGCGTGCGAGTATCGCGTCTTGAAGGCCGCGAGCTCTTCGACATAGCCGTAGTAGCGGTCGGCGCGCACGCGCGAGAGCAGCTGCGCTATCCACGGCTCGTAGGAGATCGGCTCGTACGCGGCCCGCCGCGGGGCTTTCAGCGGCTCGAGGCCCACGCGCTTCAGCTCCGCGCCCGCCGCGGCGAGCCGCTCCACCGCGGCCGGCTCGCCGCTCACGACGTACGCGTCGTCGAAGACGGCCAGGACCGCAACGCCCGGGACCTCAGCCAGCGGTTCGCCCGGCCGCGGCCACGCTATGTACACCGGCCCGGGCGGCTCGCCCAGATCCGCGCACCGGTACCCGTCGAGAGCGCCGAGGCCCTCCGGCGAGCCGAGCACGAGCGCGAAGGTAGGCCGCGCCTCCACCACCGCGACGCCGCGCGCGAGCAGTGCGTAGGCATCCGCCGGCCGCGCCAGCTCTACGGCTACGAGCGTCGGCCCGGCGAAGGCCGCGCCCCCGGCGGCGGCCGAAATCGTCGCGACGATAACCGCTCTTCGCATGTCGATTCCCCTATTTTAGTTGGATGCGGCCCCGGCCCGTGAAGCGCTCCAGCGAGCGGACCAGCTGGCGCGTGGGGTTGCAGCTGAACTCGGGCCCCGCGCGCATCACGACCTCGCGGCCGTTCCGTCGTACGTGGAAGAATACCGGGCAGCGGCCGCCGTAGCGGCCTATCACTTTTTCCATATCGGCGAGGAGCTCGGCGTCGGCGCTGTCCGGCAGCGTTATGTGGATTTCCCTGGCCAAGCGGTACTCGGCGTCCTCGAGCGAGTTCACGTCTTCGGCGATTATTTTGTACGTTCCCTCGTCGCGCTGGACGCGCCCCGCGACGAGCACCGGCCGGTCCACGAAGATGACGAACTCCGCCTTGGCGTAGCAATCGGCGAAGGCGACGACCTCCACCGAACCGTCGTCCTCGAGCGTGAAGAACGCCATCTCACGCCCCTTCTTGTCGGAGATGGTCTTTATCCGCCCCACCATCCCGCCGACCTTCGCGGCCTTGCCGGCGCGGCCCGCCAGGACGTCGCCCACCGTGAGGGCGCCGCACCGGGCCAACGCGTCGCGGTAGCGGTCGAGCGGCTGGCCGGAGATGCTGACGCCCAAAAGCTCCTTCTCGTAGCGCAATAGCTCGAGGTGATGCCACTCTTTCGCTTCGACCTCGGCACCCCCCGCGGCGGGCTCCTCGTCTTCCTCCCACGAGCCGAGGAGGCTGCTCTGCCCCGCGGCGCGGTCGCGGTTCAACCTCTTGCCCACCTCCAACGCCGCGTCCAGGTCCTCGTACAGCGGCGCCCGGCCCCGGCCGAAGGCGTCGAACGCACCCACCTTGATGAGCGACTCGATGACGGCGCGGTTGACGACGCGCAGGTCGACGCGGCTGCAGAAGTCGGTCAAGCTGGCGAAGGGGCCGCCGCGCTGCCGCGCGGCCACGATCTCGTCTATGGCGGCACGGCCCACGTTCTTTATGGCTCCCATCCCCATCCGGATGCGCCTCTCATCCTCGACCCAGAAGTTATACCAGGAGACGTTGATTTCGGGGGGAAGGATCTCGAGGTTCATCTGGCGGGCGCTCTTCACGTACTGGACGATCTTATCGGCGTTCCCCTGCTCGGAGGTGAGCAGCGCGCCCATGAACTCCGGCGGGTAGTTGGCCTTGAGGTAGGCGGTCTGGTAGGAGAGGACGGCGTAAGCGGTGGCGTGCGCCTTGTTGAAACCGTATTCGGCGAACGGCGCCACGGCGTCGAAGATCGCCTCGGCCTCGGCGCGGCTGTAACCGCGCTCCCGCGCTCCCGCCACGAACGACTCCCGCTGCGCCTTCATCTCGCGGCGCTTCTTCTTACCCATCGCGCGGCGGAGGACGTCGGCCTGGCCCAGCGAGTACCCGGCCACCTCGCTCGCGATCTTCATGACCTGTTCCTGGTAGAGGATGGCGCCGTAGGCGTCGGCGAGGATGGGCTCGAGCGAGGGGTGGAAGGCGGTCGCGGTCGTGCGGCCGTGCTTGCGGTTGATGAACTGCTCCGTCGCGCCGGAGCCCATGGGGCCGGGGCGGAAGAGCGCGAGGATGGGAATGAGCTCCTTGAAGTTCCGGGGCAGTACGCGCCGGCACAGGTCGCGCATCCCCTCGGACTCGAGCTGGAAGACGCCGTCGGTATCCGCCCGGCAGAGGAGGCCGTACGTGGCGTCGTCGTCGTACGGGATGTCGTCCACGACGATGGATACGCCCCGGCGGCGCTCCACCGCCTTGACGGCGTCCTCGATAACGGTAAGCGTCTTGAGGCCCAGGACGTCGACTTTGAGCAGGCCTATGGCCTCGACGGCGTTCATGTCGAACTGCGTCGTGACCTCGTTCTTGCGGCCCCGGTACAGGCCGGTGTAGTTGGTGAGCTCGTCGGGCGCGATCACGACGCCGGCGGCGTGGACCGAGGGGTGGCGGGTGAGGCCCTCGAGCTGGAGCGCCAGGTCGATACACTCCCGCACGCGGCGGTTTTCCGCGTACTCCCGCTTCACCACCGCGTTCTCCTTGAGCGACTCCGCGAGCGGCGCCATGGGGTTGATCTCTTTCGAAATCATGTCGGCTTCCGCGAACGGGATCTGGAGAACCCGGCCCACGTCCTTGACCACGGCCCGCGCCGCCAGCGTCCCGAAAGTAATTATCTGGGCGACGTTATCCTGGCCGTACTTCTCCGTGATGTACGCCACGACCTCGTCGCGGCGGTGGTCGCCGAAGTCGATGTCGAAGTCCGGCATCGAGATGCGCTCCGGGTTGAGGAAGCGCTCGAAGACAAGGCCGTGCTCGATGGGGTCGACGCCGGTTATCCCCAGCAGGTACGCCACTACGGAGGAGGCCGCGGAGCCGCGCCCCGGCCCCACCATAATCTCCCGGCTGTGGGCGAACCGGACGAGGTCCCAGACGATGAGGTAGTAGGCCTCCATCCCCATCTGGGTGATGACGCCGAGCTCGAACTCCAGGCGCGCCCGCAACTCGTCGCCGGCGTCGGGGAAGCGGCGCGCCAGACCCTCGTAGGCCAGGCGGCGGAGGTATTCGGCCGTCGTCGTCCCGTCCGGGACGTCGAAGCGCGGCAGCCGGACGCGGCCGAACTCGAGCTCGACGCGGCACCGCTTCGCGATGGCCGCGGTGTTTTCGAGCGCGGCCGGCGTCTCGGCGAAGAGCTTCGCCATCTCCTCGGGCGATTTCAGATATACCTGGTCGGTGTCGAAGCGCATCCGCCCCGGGTCGCTCAGGTTCTTGCCGGTCTGGATGCACAGCAGCACGTCGTGGGCACGCGCCTCGCCGGCGTCGACGTAGTGGACGTCGTTGGTGGCGACGAATTTTAAATTGTGCCGGGCCGCGAGCTCGAGCAGGCCGCGGTTGACGCGGTGCTGCTCCGATATGCCGTGGTCCTGCATTTCCAGAAAGAAGTTCTCCGGGCCGAAGACGTCGGCGTACTCGCCGACGACGCGGTCGGCCCGCGGCCAGTCGCCCGCCAATATCGCCTGGGCCACGTCGCCCTTCAGGCACGCGGACAGCGCGATCAGGCCGGCGTGGTGCCGGGCCAGCAGCTCCCGGTCGACGCGGGGCTTGTAGTAGAAACCCTCGAGGTAACCCTTGGTGGATAGTCTGAGGAGGTTGCTATAGCCCTCGTCGGTTTCGGCCAGGACGACGAGGTGGCCGCCGGCCTCGCCGCGCAGGCCGGCCTTCTTCGCGAACCGGCTCTCGGGCGCGACGTAGAGCTCGCAGCCCAGTATGGGCTTGACGCCCTCCTCCCCGGCGGCCTTGTAGAAAGGCACCACGCCGAAGACGCCGCCGTGGTCGGTCAGCGCCACGGCCGACATGCCGAGCTCGCACGCCCGCCGGGCCAACTCGCGGGGGCGGCACATGCCGTCCAGGAACGAATATTCGCTGTGAACGTGGAGATGGGTAAACTCGGCCAAAATGAACACCCGGGAGCTATTATAGCGAACGCAGCGCCCGGGCGCAAGGGCGTCTCGTCCGAGCCGATATTATGGCGGCGGGAGGATTTGCCCTTCGGAGGTGAGGCGCCGCGCTTCTCCGTCCAGGCCCGCGAGGACGAGGTCGCCGGCGCGGCCCCGCCCCACGACGTAGAAGACGGCGCGGCCGCCCCGGCCGAAGGCCGCCAGCCGCCCCGCCGTCGCCAGCACTTTGTAGTTCTTACCCTCCAAACCGACGACGTAGACGGTCGGCTCGCCGAAGACCTGGGGCGTGAGCTCCACCGCCAGGTAGCGGCCGTCGGCGGACAGCGCCGCCCGCGTCGCCGGCGCCCGGCCCCGTATCTCCAGCAGCGGCTCGTCGCGGCCGCGGCCCCCCTCGACGACGAAGACGCGGTTCAAGACGTCCCGCTGCGACTTCTCCACCGCCCGGGGCGCGACCACGACCACCCTCTCGCCAGCCACTGCCGCCGGCGGCAGCCACCCGAGCTCGTGGGCCTCGGACGGCAAAAGCGGCGTCACGGCGCCGCCGTCGAACTCGTAGCGGGCCACCGTCAACTTGTGCTCGAGCAGGAGGGCGTCGTCGCCCAGGAAGCCGTAGACGGCGCGCGCGGCGCCGAGGTAACGCGGCTCCCGGCCGGCCTCCGCCACGTACGCGCCAGCGTCGAGCGCGAAGTCGGTCCGGGGCCTCAGCTCGGCGCCGGCCTCGGCCGCCTCCTCGTCGGCCAGCGGGCACTCCGTCGGCTCGACGAGGAAGGCCACGCGGCCGTCGGGCGCGAAGGCCAGGTCGCGGAAGCGGCAACCGCACCGCCAGGCGAAGATCTTGGCGCCGCCCTCATCGTCGGCGCCGGCCTCCCGCGCCACGCCGCCGGGGAACGAGGCGACGACGCGCTCGGCGCCGGTAGCGAGTTCGCGATCGTAGAGGGCGTCGTCGCGGCCGTAGTAGAGGCGGCGGCCGTC
>DATKXQ010000278.1:0-2229 GCA_035528975.1 bacterium | reverse complement strand
GACCGCCGGCACGTACGCGCCGTGGGGGAGGGGCGTACGTACGAGGTACGCGGCCGAGCCAAGCACCAGCGCGCCGTCGGCGACGCGGTCGAGCACCGAGTCGAGCAGGGCCCCCGCGGCGCTCGAGCGGCCGGTGAGCCGCGCGAGTTGGCCGTCGACGCCGTCGAGGATTTGCCCGGCGGCGGCGACGAGGCCCGCCTGCCAGCCGTAGCCCAGCGCGAATATTACGCCCGCGGCGGTCCCCAGCGAGGCCGCCGCCGCGGTCGCCATCCACGGCCTTATGCCCGGGACGCGCACCAGCACGAGCGACGCCGGCGCGCTGAGGTACCGCTTTATCCAGCGGAGGACGAAGCGGTCCGTCGGCTTGTTGCGCCAGTCGAGCGGCCGTCCGTCCCAGGATTTCAGCTCTTCGGCCATAACGTGCGGGCGAGCTCGTCGTAGGCCGGCGGGCGGCCCGCGAGGAACGCCTCCACGGCGCCGGCCGCGGCCGGGAGCGCGAAATCGTCGAAGAAACGGCGCACCGCCTCCGCGTCGTACGCGACGCCGCCGTCCGGGTCCCGGTAGTTGTCGCTCAGGACGCACGCGAGCTGTTCGTCGCTCTCGCGCCGGCCGGCGCCGACCAGGTCTTCGACCTCGCGCCCCGAGGACACGCGCCGGAGCGGCAGCGCCAGCTCGACGCCGAAGCGCCTCGCCAATTCGACGTAGGCGTCCAGGGCGACGGCCACCTGGTTAAGCTTCACGCGGCCGTCGTGGCTCTCGCGCTCGCCGGCTAGTATCGTACGGCAGCCGGTCATCTTAGCGAGCGGTATCCGTAGGGCGTGGAGGTAGACGTGGCAGCCGACGCACGGCGTATAGAAGCCGAAGCGGCGGTAAAGCGCCGACGCGTACCGGCCGCAGAGGAGCCGCCACAGCGCCGGCGCCCCCAGCAGCACGGGCGGCAGGACCTCGGTTTTTGCGCCGGAGGCGGCGAGCCGTTCGGCGAGGAGGTCGACCTTCTCGAAGGGGATGCGCCAATCGCCGAACTCGGTGCCGGTGTAAGCGATAGTGGGGAGGTAGATGTCGTGTGCGCGTTCGGCGGCGGCGCGCAGGGCCGCGGCTACGCTGTCGCGGCCCGCGATCTCCACGACCGCCGGCTCGGATGCGGCGCGGAGGCGCGCGCGCGTCTCGTCGGCGAGCATCCACGCCGGCAACGACGAGACGAGCTCCGGCTTGTCGAGGAGGATTTCGCGGAACCGGGCGTCCATATCCTTCGCGTCCATCTAACGTCGGGACGGCCTAAGCTCGACCCTCAGCATATTATAATAAAACTCGACCCCGGGGGTGAGGCGAAAATCGGATAAACGGCGAAATAAAAACCTCCCCCCAACGGGTTTTATATAGCCCGGTTACCACGTCAGGAAAAATTTCACGAGGACGTGGCCCGCCAGGCCGGGCCAGATACTGCCGGTCCGGCGCCGGAGCGTCAGGCTCAAAAAGCTTACGACCAGCGTGAGCGCGATGAACGCAATCGTATCGAGCGGGTTGAGCCACCGAATAACCGGCACGTACCACGTCGTCCCGGCCACGGCGAGCACGACCACGAGGGCGCGGCCTGTGGCGGCCGAAAGCCGCGGCCCGAGTATCGCCTGCGAAAAGCCGAACATGAACCCCGGCCACATTAGCTCCCACGCGAGCGGCCCGAGCGTGAAGAACAGCGGCCCCCTCCCGGCGAACGGGCTGGTGAAGAACGGCCTTATGTAGTTGGCCGTCGTAGCGACGGCGGCGACGGCGATTACGACGGCGTAGCCGTAAAGGGCCCAGTCGCCCTTTTTGACGTCGGGGAGGCCGACGCCGGCGAAGCGGGGCAGGACGAAAACCGCTGCGCCCAACAGGAAGCAGTGGGCCGCCGACCTGACGGCGTTGGCCGTAATGACGGTGGACGCGTAGAAGCGGAGGCCCAGGTCCCACGCGTACGCCGTGGCCATCCACACGCCGTAGGTGTAGGCCGCGGCGGCAACGAGGAGCGCGGCGACGGCGATTACCCGCCCGAGCGAGGCCGACGTTTTGCCGCGGTTAAACGGGCCGCTGTCCGACGGAGGCATGTATCTTTATAGTATAAAAAAGCGGAATCCACAACGTTTCGTTGTCGGCCGGGGCCGTACGTTGATACCGCGCTGTTGGAAAAGCCCGGCGCGCGCCGGGCGTTTTTCTTTTTGACATCCGGTACTAATTATGATAAAAGTACCACGG
>DATKXQ010000277.1:0-4259 GCA_035528975.1 bacterium | reverse complement strand
TCGTTTTCGCCCTCCTCGGCCGGGCCGACCTCCTCCTCGGCCTCGAGCAAGGGCACGGCCGCGCCCACGGCCTCGCCCTCCACTACCATCTCCACCTCTTCGCCCTCGACGTAGCGTGCGGCGCCCGCGCCCGCCTCCTCGTCGCCGCCGGGGCCCGGATTGCCGCCGCGGCGCGCGAGCCACGCCCGGTAACCGTAGTCGCCGGCCTCCGGGCGCTCCACCGCGACCTCGCCCACCGACTCGTCCCGCCAGGGCATGGTCCAAATCGCGTACGTCATGTTCTCGAACGACGTAAAGGCCACGGTCTCGCCGTCGGGCGACCAGGCCGCGTCCATAACGCCCGCGACGACGTCGGTGTACTTCGCGGTTGCGCGGGTCTCCAAATCCATCGCGTAGATGTTGAAGATGCCGTCCGCGCGGTTGGAAACGAACATGAGCCGCGAGCCGTCCGGCGAGACGGCGGGCGATATGTTCTCGCCGTCGCCGAAGGTGAGCTGTTCGCGGCCCGTGCCGTCGGGCCGCACGCGGAACAGGTTGTGGAAATTCTGCCGCTCGGACGCGTAATATATGTACTCGCCGTCCGGCGACCAGCTCGGGTAGCCGTCCGAATAGAAGTCGTCGGTAACCCTCTCGATTTCGCCCGACGATACGTCCATAACGCATATGTCCCGCTGGCCGCTCTCCACCCCCGCGAAAGCGATCTTCGTCCCGTCGGGGGAATAGGCCGGCGAGAGTATATCCTCGAATTTGGGATTATACCGGCGCGCGATCTTGCGGTTGAATACGTTCATTATAAATATCTGATCGTAGGTATCCTTTTTTCCGACGAAGGCGATGAAATCGCCGTCCGGGGACCAGCTGAGGCCGTTCTCGAGGTACATTATGTACTCGTACTTCGACAGCGAATAACCCTTCGTGAGGTTCTCGAACTTCTCGCCCGTCTTGGCGTTCACCAGGAAGATGTCCAGGAACCGTTCCTTGACCGTGAGGCACGCGACCAGGTCGCCGGAGGGCGACCAGTTCGGCTTGAAGTACGAGATGTAATCCCGCCGGTCGTCCTTGGGCGTGAGCTGGGTCGCGAAGTCCTTGAGCTGCGCTTTCTCGCCGATTAAAGGCCAGTAGCGCTGCCGCAGCCACACCTTCCAGTCCTCGTTGAGGTCGGCGAGCTTGATGCCGAAGGCCTCGTCCAACGCGTCGTCGGGCCGCCGCAGCATCGTGCCCTCGAACGCCTCGAGCAATCTCGCGGGCGCGTCGTCGCCGTACGTCTCCACCAGATATTCCATCACCGACTGGCCGAGCTTGTACCCCAAATACGGTTGGGGCAGGTACGAAAAATTGTGCAAGTATTCCAGGTCGGGGACGTATTCGCTCATGACGGCGTCCCGGAGGATCATGTCGCCCTCCGGGGCCGTATCTTCCGCCACGTACTCGGGCAGACCCTCCATGAACCAATCCGGCGGAGGCGCCAGCGTGAAAACGGCGCCGAAGTTCGGGAACAGGGCGTCGAATTGGAACGCGTGGACTATCTCGTGGGTCAGGGTCTCCTCGAAGGAACGCTGCGAGCCGTTGTACGGGATAACGACGCGCCCTTTGAGCGGTTCCGAAAAGCCGCCGATTCCTTCGCCGCTCACGGGGCTGATGTTGTTCTGCTCGAAATGCCGCGCCGACATAAAAACGACGATCGGCACCCGCTTCTTGAGGTCGAAACCCAATTCGTCCGATACCAGGTCGTAGGCGGCCTCGGCCGTCTCCGCGGTCATATCCAAAAGGAAGGCTTACTATTCGTAATAGTAAATGTCGAAATGATCCGTGGGCAGGACGCGCCACGCCATTTTCTCGTTCCTGACCGCGGACTTGCCGAACGCCCCGGCGTGCGCGGCGAACAGGACGGCCGCCGCCGTCCCGGCCCAAACCGCTCTCCACTTAGAACTTCGCAACTTCGCGCGTCTCCGCCACGTCGTGCGGTTTAAGGGTATAAATGAAATCTTCCGCCACCTGGTCCAGGAGTTCTTCGAAGATCTCCTTCTCCTTCACCGACGCCGTCGCCACCTCATTCTGTTTGTACGTTCGCATCGTCGTGGCCTCGAACTCGCGCCGCCGCATCAGGCGCCCCGTCCTGACGTCCAGGGCTTTGACGGTGAGCCGCACCGTTAACCTCATGTTTACTTCGAGATACCGGGTGGCGTAGTCGGACCCCCTCCCGAACGGCGCTATCGTCTGGCGGTCCGGGGTGTAGAGCTCGTTGCGGATGTCCCCCTCCGGACTATAGGTCCTCCGGAGGAATTCTACCTCTCCGATTATTACGGCGTCCGCGCCCAGGTCCTCGCCCAGCGCTACCGCCCCGCCCCGGTCGAGCGGGTCGAAGCCGTCGACGCGGTCGAGCGCCGCTTCCACCGTCTCGGCCGGCTCGACGAGGAATATGTCCTCCGCCTCCATCTCCTCGCGCACCGCCTTGGTCGCCAAAAGCCCCTCGTCCTCCTCGCCCCGGAAAGGTAGCACGGCCACCCGCCGGTATACCGAGGGGTCGATGTCCGGCGGCTTTTTCACCTGGATTACGACTATCGGGTTCTGGCAGGCGGCCGCGATCAAAAGGCCGGCCACCACCGCGCCGGCCGCCGGGATCAGCTTAATCGAATTCCGCCGCTTCGCAAACATGTAACACCCGCGAACCCTTTAATTTATACCGTAAGCCTTTTTATCCCGCTGGACTTTGCGATTCAACTCGGCGCGCAACTCCGAACTCTCCGTTAATATCCGGCCCAGGCGCTCGCGTCGTTCGGCGCCGCCCCGGTCCCGGTACTCCTGCGCCATCATCAATGACAATAACATCTTATCAATATATAGGATGTAACCCTCGTTGATCTCGTTGGTGCGGTCGTCGTACGTAAGAACCGAATCGAACCCCTCCCGCACCTTAGCGAGGCGCGATTTTATATCCCCGGCGACGTCGTCGGGAAAATCGCCGCTCTGCAAGTCCATCCGCTCCAGGTCCGCCGCCACGCCGTTCAAGGCATTTATCAACGTCGACGCGGTGGCGTAGTAGTCGACGAACGCTTCTTTACCGCCGGCCTCCGCGCCCGCAGCGAACGCCGCCCACGAAAACAGCGTCAACAACGCCAAGTATTTCCAATCCCGCATATCTCTCAACTACCCTACTATACGTAATTCTAACACCGTATTTATGCCATTGCAATCTTAAACCTGGACTTTCGACGCCGCGCCCCTTCCGGAAGTTTAAGCGCCGCCCAATGGAAAAGGCGGGCCCTGCGGCCCGCCTCCCCCGCGCGACCTTACGGACGTTCTAGCGCGCGACGACGAGCCGCCGCGCCGCGGCCGCGCCCGGCGTTTGCAGCCGGTAGACGTATACCCCCGGCGGAACCGCGGCGCCGCCGTCGTCCGGTAAATTCCACACTACCTCCCGTTCCCCCGCCGCCGCGGCGCCCGACGCCAGCGTCGCCACCCGCCGGCCGCTCAGGTCGTATACCGCCAGCGTGACGTCGCCCGCCTCCGCCAGCGAGAACCTTATCGTCGCTTCGTCGCGCGCCGGGTGGGGATAGCTCTGCGCCAGCGCGAAGACGTGCTTCGAGGCCGCCGGCAGCCCCGCGCGCACCGGGCCGAACTGCTCCTTGTGGCCGGTGAGGTCTACGGCCTCCAGGAGATACTTGTACGCCGCCCCGGCCTTGACGTCCGCGTCGACGTAGCCGTACGGCGACCGGCCCGTTATCAGCGCCCGGTTCAGCTTCGCGTACGCCGCGTCGCCGCCCGCGTCCTCGACGCGGAAGAGGTTGTAGCCGGCGTGGTTGACCTCCAGCGCCGCCTTCCACGCCACGACGACGTTGCCGTCACGCGGCGTGGCCGTGAACTCGTCCAACCTCACGCCGGTATTGGGGTAGATATAGCGGATCCCGTCTATGTCGTCCTGGTGAAGCGAGCGCTTCTTCGTCTCGCCGTTGCTGCAATAGCCGTACATCGTATATTCGGAGGCATAGCTTTCGTAAATGTCGCTAAGGCAAAGGTTGTGGCCGAACTCGTGGGCGGCGATGTTCTGGACGTCCATCCGGCCGGACTGGCCGCTATCGGACCAGCTGAAGTTGTGGTTGTTGAAGCACACGTCGTTGTGGACTATCAAACTCCCGGAATACCAGTAGACGTTGACCGCGATGGTGCTGGAAGCGAAGGGCCACGACGTTTGGCCGTAGCCCTGATAACTGGAATGATACCACACGGCGAGGACGTAGGAATCGTAACCGTAGTTCAAT
>DATKXQ010000276.1:0-3942 GCA_035528975.1 bacterium | reverse complement strand
TGAGACGACAACGGTAATGCGACGCAAAAGAGGTGTCTTATGGCGACTTTGTTGTTCGTAATTTTCCGCCTGGTGCATTTAATCATGCTCCCGCACCCGCAGAGCGAACTACTCATTTTTTGCCAGCTCATGGCGGTCGATACCGTCGCGGCGGCGATTATCCTGCACGCGCTTTTGACGCGACGGGCGGCGAAGAAAGGGTAACGGCGGAATAGGGTAAGAGGGCGGAGGAATTCGGCCGCCGCTCGGGCTTCGCGCCTCGGCGGTGTCGCTAAACCACCCGTTCGCCGCGCAACGTCCATGACGACGCCGCCGAAATCTTTACGCGTACGAATTCGCCGACTTCCGCGTCGCCGCCGAAGTTAACTATCTTACTCTCGCTCAACCTGCCGGCGTACTCGCCGGTTTTTTTCGCGCTCCGGCCTTCTACGAGCGCGCTCATTTCCCGGCCTACCAATCCCCGGTTAATCTCCAGCGATATCGCCCGTTGGCGGGCGCCGACGGCCTGGAGCCGCCTGATCTTCTCGTCGCGCGGCACCGAGTCTTCAAGAGCCGAGGCCGCCGTCCCGGGGCGAGCCGAGTAAAAGAATATGTAGGCGCTGTCGTATCGGATTCGCTCCACGGCCTGGAAGGTCCGTTCGAAATCGGCTTCCGTTTCCCCGGGGAACCCCACCAGAAGGTCCGTCGTCAAACAGATCCCCGGCGCCGCCGCCCGTACTTTCGATACGACGTCGACGTAGTGCGCCATGTCGTACCCGCGGTTCATCGCTCGCAATACGGCGTCGGAACCGCTCTGCAGCGGCAGGTGGAGGTGGCGGGCGACGTTGCGGCCGCGCGCGAGGGCGTCGACGGCCTCGTCGTCGAAGTCGCGCGGGTGGTTGGTCGTGAACCGCAGGAAGACGCCTTCGCACAGCTCGTCCACGCGAAGGAGGAGGGACGCGAACGAGACGTCGCCGTGGCGGTAGGAGTTCACGTTTTGGCCTATCAACGTGATGTCTTTGAAGCCGTCCCGGACGAGGGCCTCGACTTCCCGGAGCACGTCGTCGGGCGGCCGGTACGTCTCCGGGCCGCGGGCGTAGGGGACGACGCAGTACGAGCAGAAGTTATTGCACCCCCGCATTATGGAGACGTTCGCGCGCGGCCACCTCGCGCGGAGGGGCGTCAGGCCCTCCGGCGGAAGCGGCGCGGCCTCGCCCCGCAGCTCCGCGATGACCGCCGGGACCCGCTCGAGCTCCGTCGTGCCGAACGTGAAGTCGACGTGGGGACAGTCCCGTAGGATGGCCTCACGCTCGACGGCCGGCCAACAGCCGCCGACGCCGATAACGATGCCGGGGTCGTCGCGCTTGTATCGGGCGAGCGACGTTATGCGGCCGAGCGCGCGGTCGGTGGCCGACCGGCGAACGGCGCACGTGTAGACCAGCGCGACGTCGGGCCGCTGCCCTTCGCGCACGGGTTCGTACCCGGCGTCCCGGAGGATAGCCGCCAGCGTTTCGCCGTCGTAGTCGTTCATCTGGCAGCCGTAGACGATAAGTTCGTAGCTCGGCATATCCTTATTCGCTCGCGCGGGGCCGGCCCGCCGTGTCGCCTTTGCGCCCTTTCACCTTACGCGGAAATACCACGACGTTATGTCGGCCCGGTAGAAGACCATCGCCATCGTCGCGACGAGCACGGCGAAGCCGAAGGCGTTCTCGGGGCGGGGGCCGAAAACACGCCGGCCGATCAAAGAAACGACGAGGACCGCGGCCGCGGCGACGGCGAGCACGAAGAGCGCGCTCTGCCATCCGAGGAACGCCCCCGTCAGCGCCACCAAGGCGAGTTGTCTCTCGCTGCCCCGGGCGTCTTCCGAGAAGAGGGCCCGGCCGGGGCCGACGGCGAGCAGCAGGCCGCCGCCCAATAACGCGCCCGCCGCCGAGCTCGCTACCGTGGGCGGCCCCGGAAGAAAGGATAGCGCCAGGCCGACGGCGAGGCCGGGGAAGTAGAGCCGCGGCACCAGGACGCCGTAGCGGAAATCCACCCAGAAGTTCATTAAAAAGAAAAAGCAGAAAATGAACGTCGTGGCGAGCGCCAACGAGACGCCGTAGTAGTAGAAAAGCAACGCCGCGATCAGGCCGCTCGTGACCTCCCAGGCGAGCAGGCGCTTGCGGTAGCGGTACCCGCAGCCCGGGCAGCGGCCGCGGAGCAGAAGGTACCACAACAGCGGCAGCATCCAAATGCGGCGCTCGGCGCGGCCGCACGACGGGCACGCCGGCGGCAGCAATATCCGGAAGCGGCCCCCGGGCAGCCGGTGCACGATCAGCTCGTAGAAGTTGCCGACGAAGGCGCCTATGAAGAACGCCCCGGCCGCACCCGCGATCTGGAGGTAGGGTCCCATCCGTATTGCATATTAAGAAATCGATTCCGCGGGGACAAGCCTTTTCGCCCTCAGAATTCCTGCGTTACGGAGACGTGGATTTTGCCCTCGAGCGGCGGCCGGCCGGCGGCGAGGCCGAAGTCGACGCCGTACGTGCCCGCCGGCGTCGCGGCGCGGAAGCCCGCGCCGTAGCCGAGCTCGAGCCCCTCGGCGAACGCCCCCTCGGCGTCGAGGTGGCGGTACGCGCCGTCCGCGAATACGAAGAGGCGGCTTCCCCGGCCGGTCAGGAACCGGTATTCGGCGGTGGCCAGCGCGTCCCGGTCCGTCAGGAACTGTTCTTCTTTGAAACCGCGCAGGTCCGCGTAGCCGCCGAGGGGGTAGAATTCGTCCAGGCTCGGCCGCCGGGAAACGAATCCCCGCAAGCGCGCGCGGACCGCGAGTACCTGGTTGCGGCTCGTGGGCCGGAAGCGCCACGCCCCGAGCTCCAGCCGCGGGACGCGCTCGCGGAAGCCGTCCGCGACGTAGTCCTTGACGCCCAGCTCGACGCGGCCCGCCGCTTCCCACCCGCTCCGCGGGTTATCGAAGTAATCTCGCGTGTCGTACGACGCCCACGAAAACACCTTATATTTGCGGCTCGCGTTCTCTCCCCACACGCGGTCGAAACCCGCGCCGGCGGCCACGGTCAGGTCCAGGAGCGGGTGGGTACCGAAGGCCAACTCGCCGCCGGCCTTCCGGTAGGCGGGCCGCTCTTTAAACAGGCCGCTGGGTTCGGCGAAGAGGTCTAAGCCGCCGATCCAGGGCTCGTAGTACGAGCCGTGGGCGTCCGTGTTCGCCTCCGTCAGCCGGCGGTAGTAGGCCTCGACTTCCCGGCCGGTACCGCCGAGGTTGGCGAGGTTGGCTTCGAGTTCGCCGATGAGCGCGGCCGACGTCTCGCCCTGCTCCGGCTCGTAGGCCAGCGCGCCGGTCACGCGGTACGTCCGGCGCTCGGCCACCGCGACGCGGAGCTTTCCGGCGTCGACGTCCGCCAGCTCGATGACCGGTTCGGATTCGAAGTATTTCAGATTGTATATGCGTCGCGCGCCGGCGCGCAGGCGCTCGAGGTCGTACGGGTCGCCGGGGACGATCCGCAGCTCGCGCCGAATGACGGCGTCCCGGGTCCGCCGGTTGCCGACGACGTCGATGGTCGCGATGACGACTTTGGGGCCGGGTTCGACCGTAACGTTGAAATCTATTTCGTCGTAGGGCTCGGCGAGCGCGAACGCGCCGGGGCGAGCCGAGGGCTCCGGGTATCCCCGTTCCCGGTAGTAGTCCGCGATGGTCAACAGGTCGCGCGCCAGGGCCCGCTCGCGCAGCGGCTTGCCGGCCCGGGTCTCGAGTTCTTTGAGGATGGCCTTTTCGTCGGCGGGCGCGACGCCGACCAGGTTGATCTCGCCGGCGGCGTATTTATCCCCGGCGCGCACGGCGACGGCGACGTCGACGCGGCCCTCGCCGACGAGCCGCAGCGAATATTCGGCTTCGGCGCGGACGTAACCTCGTTCGGCCAGCGTCGCCAGCAGGGTAAGCAAGCCCTCGCGGAGGTCGGGGGGCGACGG
>DATKXQ010000275.1:0-3623 GCA_035528975.1 bacterium | reverse complement strand
GCGGGTCACACCGAGGCCGTCGTCGATTTGGCGCGGCTCGCGGGCCTCGCCCCGGTCGGCGTTTTGTGCGAAATTATGAACGCGGACGGCACGATGGCGCGGATGGCGGAGTTGACCGAGGTCGCGCGACGCCACGGCATCGGGATCGTTACCATCCGCGATATCATCGAGTACCGCCGGCGGCACGAGAAGCTGGTGCGCAATATCCTCACGGCGCCGCTGCCCACCGGCTACGGCGAATTCTCGCTTCACGTTTACGAGTCCACGATCACGCCCGGCGAACACCACCTGGCGTTGGTAATGGGCGAAGTCGCGGGTAAGGATAACGTCCTCGTGCGCGTGCACTCGCAGTGCCTGACGGGCGACGTATTCCACTCGCTGCGGTGCGATTGCGGCGGCCAGATAGAGCGGGCCCTGGAGATGATCGCTGCGGCGGGCGAGGGCGCCTTGCTATATATGAGGCAGGAGGGGCGCGGCATCGGCCTTTTGAATAAAATTAAGACGTACGTGCTCCAAGATGAGGGTATCGATACCGTCGACGCCAACGTTCTATTGGGTTTCAAACCCGACGAGCGGCACTACGGCATCGGCGCCCAGATCCTGGCCGACCTCGGCCTTACCACGATTCGCCTTATGACCAACAACCCGACGAAGATGATCGGCCTGGAAGCTTACGGCCTGAAGATCGTGGAGCGCCTCCCGCTCGAGGTCGAATCCAATAAGGTGAATTACCAATATTTGAGAACGAAAAAAGAGAGAATGGGGCATATACTGGATTTGGACGAGGAGGGGGGCGACGGCCGCTGAGGCCGGGGCTGTCCGTTCCGCCCGCCCGGCCTCGCTCAACACGTTCGCTCAAGACGTCGGAGGTTTTGATTATGGCGAAGACGATAGAGGGCGTTATTTCGGGCCGAGGCCGGAAGTTCGGGATCGTCCTGAGCCGGACTAACGAATTCGTAACCAGGCATCTGTTGGAGGGCGCCTTAGATGCGCTGAAAAGGCACGAGGTCGCCGAGGACGATTTAACGGTCGTCTATTGCCCGGGCTCGTTCGAGATCCCCGTCGTGGCGAAGCGATTGATTTCTTCGGCGAAGCTGGACGGCGTCATCTGCCTGGGGGCCGTCATCCGCGGCGACACTCCCCACTTCCAATATATCGCGGCGGAAGTGGCCAAGGGCGTGGCGGCGGTAGCCCTCGAGGCTTCAATCCCGGTGGTTTTCGGCGTTTTAACTACGGACACTCTCGAGCAAGCGGTGGAGCGCGCCGGTTCCAAGGCGGGCAATAAGGGGCGGGAGGCCGCGCTGGCAGTTCTGGAGATGGCGGACCTCTTCGGCAAACTAAAGGGTAGGGAGAAGTAGCTTGGGTAAACGTCGTATCGCGCGTGAGCTGGGCCTGAAACTTCTTTACCAACTTGAGCTCGTTCGTCCCGAGGCGTACGAGACGACGATTGGCGCTTTCTGGAACGATCATCCGGCGGATACCGACGTCGAGATTTTCGCGTTGCTGCTGGTCAAGACCGTGCTCGACCACCAACCGGACATCGATAAAATCATTAAGGAATCCGTCGATAATTGGGAGTTGAGTCGCATCGCCCGCGTCGAACGCAATCTGTTGAGGTTAGCCACGGCGGAAATGTTGTACCTCGACGACGTTCCGCCAAAGGCGTCGATCAACGAGGCCATCGAGATCGCCAAGATGTACGGCTCGACCAAGAGGTCGTTTCAATTCATCAACGGCGTTCTGAACAACGTTTATCGGCGTTACGTCATCAAAGAATAACGATATGAACGCCGCCGGCCGGGGCGGCCGCCGCTTTGAAGATAGCCGTTTTATCCGACGTCCACAGCAACCTGGAGGCGTACCGCGCCTCCCTTTTGGATATCGCGCGGCGGGGGGACGTCGGCGCGCTCTGGTGCCTGGGGGACGTCGTGGGTTACGGCGCGGACCCGGAGCCGTGCGTCAGGATTACGGGGGCTCTTACCGGGGCGCTGCGCCGCCCGGACCTCGACGACGAGTTGGCGGCGGCGGTCGACGCTTTGGCCGGGAAGCTGCGCCGGGCCGTACTCGGGAACCACGACGCCGCGTCCTTCGGCGACAGGATAATCAATTTCTTCAGCGAGGCCGCCCGGGCGGCGGCGCTTTGGACCGCGGAAAATATCTCGCCTCCCGCCCGCCTTTTTCTACAGGGCTTGCCGCTCACCGCGGCCGAGGGGGATGTCCTGCTGGTCCACGCGACCCCCTCGCGACCCAGGGAATTCCACTACATTACGGCCGCGGCCCAGGCGCGCGAAGCGTTCGACGCTACGGATGCGCGCGTAATATTTTACGGCCATACGCACCGCGGCGGCGTCATCGCCGGCCGGGACGGCGGGACGGCGGCCGTGGGGGTCGAGGAATTCGGGCGCGGCGACAGGTACCTCGTAAACGTGGGTAGCGTGGGCCAGCCGAGGGACGGCGACAGCCGAGCGTGCTACGTCATATACGACGACGCCGCCGAGGCCGTCGAGTTCGTACGTGTGGAGTACGACGTCGACGCGGCCGCCGAGAAGATCCGGAGAGCGGGGCTGCCGGGGATGTTGGCGGACCGCCTGTACCAGGGGTGGTGAGCGGCGTTGTCGTTGAGGATAAGCGGCGGGTTTCTCAAGGGCCGCGTCCTGGAGGCGCCGCGCGGGATATATTACAGGCCGCTCACGGGTCGGCTGACGAAGTCGCTATTCGGGTATCTGGGAGATGCGATACGCGGCGTCACGGCGTTGGATTTATTCGCGGGCGTGGGGGTATTCGGCGTCGAGGCGTTGAGTCGCGGCGCGGCCGGGGTAACGTTTGTGGAAAAGGAGGCCGGCCTCGTCGACCATTTGGAAAGGAACCTGGAAACCCTGGGGTTGGCGGAGGCGGCGCGGGTGAATTGCGACGACGTGCTGTCGTATCTAGGTATAACGCGGCCGAGCACGCCGTACGGGATTGTTTTCCTGGACCCGCCTTACGGCCGCGGCCTCGCCTTTCGGGTCGTCGAGAAGCTCGCGGATTGGCCCGGTTTCGACGGCCGCACGCTGGGTATCGCCAAAGTATTCAAGAAGGAACGTTTCGCCGGCCCGGCGCCTTTGGCGCTCCTCGAGACGAGGCGGGTGGGCGACGACAATCTACATTACTTCCATAAGCCGTCGCCGGACGGGAACGCCGACGCCGGTTCGAATTCGAAGACGTAAGACAACTCGTAGCCGGGCGCCCGCACGCGCCGCGAACAGGAGGTAGAACATGTTTTTATTCGTCCTGTCGATTTTAGCTTTTGTGGGAGCGTTAGCGCTGCTCGCCATGGGCAAGTGGCTCGGCGCTAAAAGCTTCCGCGTCGTATGGTTGCTCGCGTTCTTTGCCGGCTGCTTGTTCCTTGTGTTTTCTGCTCTCGTTATCGTTCCGCCGGGCCACGTCGGCGTCCCGGTGATATTCGGGGCCGTGAGCGAGACGGTATATGGCTCGGGCCTCCATTTCAAGTGGCCCGTAGCGGAAGTCGTCAAGATGAGCGTCCAGGAACGTGCTTATACGATGGGGGTTACGGCCAAGGGGGGACAGGTTGACCCGACGGATATTATTACGGTCCTGACCCGAGAGGGCATGAAGGTCGACTT
>DATKXQ010000274.1:0-4571 GCA_035528975.1 bacterium | reverse complement strand
TGGACGCGGTGGAGGATGCCATAGGCCGGGCGACGGAGATGGGCAAGCCCATCCTCTACGTCACGGGCCTCGGCGATGCCTCCGATATCGCGACCATCGCGGCGATGACGATTCTGGCGAAGGTCGCCCGGAAGACGGCCGAATACGAGACGCCGCTCATCGTCCCCTGTTACGACCCCATAGTCATGATGGTCGAGAAGGAGATGGTGCGCCAGGCGTACACCGAGATGGGCAAGCCGGACGCCTTCGACGAGGACTCGGTCTTCTTCGTAACGCAGTCGCAGTTCGGCTACGTGGCCGCGGTGGACGGTATCATGCTCCGCGAGAAACCGGCGACCAACTTCTACATGGGCGCGTTCTTCGCCGAGTCGCTCATCCTCGCGGAAACCGGCGCCGAGACCGGCGCGATCCAGATCGCCGGGACGGACCGCGTAACGCAGCTGCCGTTCTTTATCACGGCCTGCGACTATACGCTGATGGGCGAAGAACTTTACGCCGCGACGGCCTACCTCGGCCGGGACCCGTTGTTCCTGGGCAGCCTGAAAGGCCAGGATTACTCCAAGGCCGTAATCATGCTGGCGTTGATTATCGGCACGGTGTTTTTGATAATTTCGACCGACCTCGGCCTGTGGTTCGCGAAGCTCTTTGAGACGGCGGCCAGCTAGCCGCCTCCGGAGGCATTATGCGCAGAGAATTACCCCTCGCCATATGTTTCATAATGGGAATTGTCATGACGGTGCAATTCTTCATTCCGCACCACTATTCCCAGTGGCTATTCGACAACATGTTGAAGTGGCTCATCATCGTCCTCACGTTCGCCATGATCCTCGGCATCGGCAACCTCGTAAAAATCCACTTCCAGAAAATACAACACCGGCGGCGCGACTGGGTCTACAGCATCGTCGCGCTGTTCGGCGTCGCGGCCTCCCTGGTAACGGGCTTCGGGTGGGGCATCGAGGCCGACAGCCCTTTCATGGTTCTGTACAACTACATCCAGATCCCGATGCAGGCCACGATGTTCTCGCTGTTGGCGTTCTACATCGCCTCGGCGGCGTTCCGGACGTTCCGCGCGCGAACGGTCGAGGCCACGCTGCTCCTCATCGCCGCCGTCGTGGTTATGTTGGGACGCGTGCCGTTGGAGTCCATCGTGGGCCGGTGGCTGCCCGACTTCGCGGAGTGGATATTGGACTATCCCAATATGGCGGCGAAGCGCGGCATCATGATCGGCGTCGGGTTGGGGGCTATTTCGACCGCGCTTAAAATCATCCTCGGAATCGAACGGTCCTGGTTGGGCGGCGGCGACTAACGGCGTCGAGCAACGCCGCGGAGGTACGGCCTTGAATATTTTCGAGAAATTCCTGCATATAGACCGACGTTACATATTCATCCTCGTGGCGCTGGGCGTCGTATTACCGTTGGTCTTCCCGCTGGGGCTGGCGGTGACGACGTCGCCGCCGGTGGAGAACGTCTACGAAGCGATCGAGGACCTCCCGCCGGGGGCGCCGGTGCTCGTATCGGTCGACTACGACCCCTCGACCCAACCCGAGCTGTCGCCGATGACGGTCGCGGTGCTACGCCACTGCTTCGCCCGGGACCTCCCGGTCATAATAACGGTCCTGCACCCCGGCGGCCCGGGCCTCGCGCTCGAAATATCCGACCGGATATCGAAAGAAGCGGGCGCTGTATATGGCGAAGATTACGTCTTCCTAGGCTTTAAAGCGGGGTCGTCCGCGGTCATCCTATCGATAGGCCAGGACTTCCACGTCAGTTTCCCGGCGGACTACTTCAACACGCCCATCGACGACCTCCCGCTGATGAAGAAAGTCAAGAATTACAACGACATCGGCCTCGTGATTACGATGTCCGGCTCGACCTACCCGGACTTCTGGGTCGCGTACGCCCACGAGCGCTACGGCCAGAAGGTGGCCGCGGGCGTGACGGCCGTCATGGCCGCCGATTACTACCCGTTCCTGCAGACCGGCCAGCTCGTCGGCCTCATCGGCGGCCTCAAGGGCGCCGCGGAGTACGAGAAACTAATCGACCGGCCCGACGACGGCCTGAAGGGGATGGACGCGCAGACCATCGTCCACCTCTTCGTCGTCCTGATGATATTACTCGGCAACATCGCCTTTATCTTCGTCCAGCGGGCGAAGAGGCGCGAGGCGTAGGGGCGGCCTTTCGCCCTCCCGCGCGGAGGAAACGTTATGCACGTATCGACCGATATTTGGATATGGATCGCCGCTATTCTGACGCTCTGCATCTTCTCGTTCCTGTATAAGGACAACCCCTTCTACAAATTCGCGGAGCACCTGTTGGTAGGCGTTTCGGCCGGTTACTTCTTCGTCATATACTTCTGGAACCTGATCGTCCCCAACCTCCTGACGCCCCTGAAAACCGGCTTCACGACGCTGTTTACGGGAGGCGGCTTCACCGGCGACCTCGCGGCCCTCGTCCCCGGGATACTCGGCCTCATCATCCTGACCCGGCTCATACCCAAAATCGCGTGGATGAGCCGGTGGGCCATCGGCTTCTACTTCGGCGCCTTCCAGGGCCTCGTCATCACCGGCTACATGCAGGCCTACATCCTCGCCCAGATATACGGGACCTTCATGAAGGGCGCCGACCCGGTGTTCTCCGTCGCCTTCATCGGCAATTTCTTGGGCGACCCGGGCTGGGGCATGATACTTCTGGCGGTGTCCGGGCCGTTGATGATACTCGGCGTCATCTGCACGCTGACGTACTTCTTCTTCTCCACCGAGCACAAGGGCTTCGTCGGCGGCGTCGCCAAGGTCGGCATCGTCTTCCTGATGATCGGCTTCGGCGCCTCGTTCGGCTACACCGTCATGGCGCGCGTGAGCTTGCTCATCGGGCGGGTCACGTTCCTCCTCCGCGACTGGCTGGGCGTAATAAGCTGACGCCGTATTAATTATGGAGCGTTATCGCACTTATTTTAGATGGGCCGGCGGCCTGGCGATTGCCTACGCCGGCCTTCTCCTTGCGGGCTGGGCCCTGATGGCCGTGGGCCTCGGCCCCGGCGTCTACGAGCTCGCCTCCCCCACCGCCGCGAAGCTCTTCGAAATTTACGGCAGCTCGTACGCGGCCGTCGCCGTCCAGCTCGAGGTCGTCGCCTGGTTCCTGCTGGCGGCGGCGCTCCCCGCTTTCGCGATATTCCTGGCGCGGCGGACGCCCGGCCTCGCGTGGGGCGGCCTGGCCGTCGGCGCGCTGGCCCTCGTCGTGAGCCTCGTCGGCTACCTGTTGGAGGCGACGGCGTACCGGCTGGGCGCCGCGGGCGAGGGGGCGTCGATGCTGGCGCTGGTGCCGCCCGGCGACCTGATATTATTATTCAACCTGATGGCCGGGGCGCTGGCGACGCCGATGATGCTGGCGACGTACGCCTGGTTCCTTTTGTGGGGGCTGGCGTTCTATCGGACCGGCGAGCGGCTGGCGCGGCTGGCCGCGCTGGCCTTCGGCCTCACGGTCGCGTTCTTCCTCCTCACGCTGGCGGGTTTCGCGCTGCACCTGCCGGTGCTCGCGAACGGCGGCCTGTTCTTCCAGACGCTGACGCAGGCCGCGGCCTTCGCGCTGGGCGGCGGGGCGCTGTGGACGGCGAAGGCCGTTTAACCAAGGTAAAACGGGGTTACCGATTCACGCGACGCTTGCAACCGGCGTCGCTTTAACGTAATATAAGGCGATGACGCTTGACCGGGACACGCGGGAAGAAATCGTCCGGCGCATATGCGCTGTCGCCTCGCCGACCAGGGTTATTTTATTCGGGTCGCACGCCCGCGGCGACGCGGCGGGAGATAGCGACGTAGACCTGCTCGTGGTGGTTGAAGAAACGCCGTCGCCGCGCGAGCTGGCCGTCAAGATCCATAAGGCGCTCGGCGGCTTGGGGAAACCGTTCGACGTAATCGTCGCGACGGTAGACATGATGGCCCGCTTCGGCGACATTCCCGGCGTAATCTACGAAGAGGCCGCAAGCGAGGGAGTGGAGCTTTATGCCGGCTGAAAACGCCCCCGAAGTCGCAGCCGCGTTACTTAGCAAAGCCAAAATGGATTACGGGGCGATGGTAGCGATGCGCGGGCAAGTCGCGAAGCTCGGGCCGGTAATCGGTTTCCACGCCCAACAAGCGGTCGAGAAAGCCGTTAAAGCCGTAATGGTAACAAAAGGCTTGCGTCTTAAACGCACCCACGACGTAGCGGCTTTATGGAACGAACTTATCGCGGCAGGTATCGAACCGCCGGCGTTGCAGACCGCGCCCGAGGTTTTAACGCGTTTCGCCGTAGAAGGACGTTACGTAGAACTGCTGGAGGAGCCCGACGTAGAATCGGTAGGCGAGGAGTTGTTTTTAGATGTGGAACGCGTATTGACCTGGGCTAAAAGTTTTATACGTTAATGACCTGCCTGCCGCTGTTGGCCAACGGCCGCCTTCGCGCTGGGCGGCGGGGCGCCGATCACAACCTGGTAAATGTTAGTGGGCGAAGAACGTATCGAAAAACCGCCCCTCACGGCGGCTTTTTTTGTGGTCGCCTTGCATATCGGCCGGGGGGCGGTTATAATTTACGTAAAC
>DATKXQ010000273.1:0-5270 GCA_035528975.1 bacterium | reverse complement strand
GCGATGGCCGGCGCCGTGCAGGCCGTGCAGCGCGCCGTCGACGTGCCCGTCTCCATGGATTCGGCGCGGGCCGACGTGCTCGAGGCGGGTTTGAAGGCGGCCGTCGGCAAGCCGCTTTTGAACTCCTGCCCCGCGTCGGCGAGGGCCATGGCGAAGCTTCTGCCGCTGGCCCGGCGGTGGGGGGCGGCGGTGGTGGGTTTGGCTTTGGGCGCGGGGGGCATCCCGCGGACGGTGGCGGCGAGGCTGCGGCTGGTCGAGAGGTTCGTGGAACGGGCGTTGGACGAAGGTATCGCCCTCGACGATATATACGTCGACCCGTTGATGCTCACCGCGGCCCAGGGCACGGCGACGACGACGTTCGCGACGTTGCGCGCCGTAAAGGAATATTTCGGCGTCGGGACGATTATGGGCGTGAGCAACGTTTCGCACGGCCTTCCGCGCCGCGACGTATTGAACGCCGCGGCCTTCGTCTACGCCGCAGGGACCGGCCTCGACCTCGCGATCGTCAACCCGCTCGACGACCGAATGCGTGCCGCTATGAGGACGGCGTCGGTCCTGGCGGGCGGGGAGCGCGACGTCGCCGCGTACGTCGAGGCTTTTGCGGAGAAACCCGGCCGCGGCCGCAAGAGGCCGAAGCGGCGCTTGACGGCGGGGGACGAACTCTACGAGGCCGTTCTGACGGGGAGGCGGGAGGCGGCGGCCGCCGCGGCGGCGCGGGCGCTGCGCGAGGTTAAAAATCCGCTTGCTATAAACGGCAAGTATGTTATACCGTCGTTGGAGGAAGTAGGGCGCCGCTTCGAGGCGAAGGAGTACTACCTGCCTCACGTCATACGCGCCGCGGAGGCGGCGCAAGCGGCGTTCAAGGTTCTCGAGAAGGCGTTCGATAAAAACGCTCGCGGCGCCGCCGGCCGGGTCGTGTTTGCGACCGTCGCCGGCGACGTCCACGATATCGGCAAAAACGTCGTGGCCGCGGTTTTGCGGAGCTTCGGCTTCGACGTCCACGACCTGGGCAAGAGCGTCCCCGCGGCGCGGATCGTGGCGGCGGCCCGGGAGCGGGACGCCGACGTCGTGGCGCTGTCCGCGCTGATGACGACGACGATGCCGGAGATGGGCAAAGTGACGGAAGCGCTGAAGAGCGAAGGAGTCCGGGCGCGCGTGTTGGTCGGAGGCGCCGTAGTCACCGAAGGCTACGCGAAGCGAATTGGCGCGGCGTACGCGAAAGACGCGGTGGCCGCGGCGCGCGCGGCCAAACGTTTGACGCGACGCTAAGGAAGGAAATCCGGGATGAGGATATTGATTACGGGTATAACCGGTTTCGCGGGCAGCCACCTGGCCGATTTCGCTCTCGCGCGGGGCGACGTGGAGGTGTTCGGCACCGCGCGGTGGCGCAGCCCCAGCCAGAATATCGAGCACATCGCCAACAAGATAACGGTGGTCGACGCGGATCTGCGCGACGCGTCCTCGGTCGAGTCGCTCGTGGCCGATATCAAGCCGGACTGGATATTTCATTTAGCCGCGCAGTCGTACGTGGTCTCGAGCTGGAAGCTGCCGTCCGAGACGATCACCACCAACATCGTCGGGACCGTGAACATTTTCGAGGCCGTTCGCCGGGCCAAATACGCGCCCCGCATCCTCGTCGCGTGTTCCTCCGAGGAATACGGCTACGTGGAGCCGGACGAGGTCCCCATCACGGAGGACAATCCGCTGCGGCCGCTGAGCCCGTACGGCGTCAGCAAGGTGGGCCAGGATTTGTTGTCGTATCAATATTTCAAATCCTACGGCCTGGACGTCGTCCGGACGCGGGCGTTCAACCACACCGGCCCGCGGCGCGGCCGGGTATTCGTGTGTTCCAACTTCGCGATCCAGATCGTCGAGGCGCAGAAGGGCCTGCGGCCCCACGTCAGCGTGGGCAATCTCGAGGCGGTGCGCGACTTCACCGACGTGCGGGACACCGTGCGGGCCTACTGGCTCGCGCTCGAGGCGGCGACGCCGGGCGACGTCTACAACATATGCAGCGGCAAGGGCTACAGCATCCGCGAGGTGCTGGAGAAGTTGATCGCCATCGCCGGTACCGACGTCGCGGTCGAGGTGGACAAGGAACGGCTCCGGCCGTCGGACGTGGCGCTGCTCGTCGGCGATAATACCAAATTCAAGAAACAAACCGGATGGCGGCCGGAGGTGCCGTTCGACCAAACGTTATCGGACATATTGGACTATTGGAGAGAAAGAATATGAGAATAGCCGTCGTAGGAACCGGTTACGTGGGCCTGGTAACGGGGGCGTGCTTCGCCGACCTGGGCAACGAGGTCGTGTGCGCCGACATCGACGAGGGCAAGATCGCGATGCTCAAGGGCGGCGAGACGCCTATTTTCGAGCCGGGGTTGGAGGAGAAGGTCCGGATCAACGCCAAAGTCGGGCGGTTGTCTTTCACCGCCGACGTGGCCGAGGCGGTCAAAAAGTCTAAGATAATATTCATCGCGGTCGGGACGCCGCCCAAGCCCAACGGCGAGGCCGACTTGAGCCAGGTCCGAGCGGTGGCCGCGACCGTCGGCGAAGCCATGGACGGTTACCGCGTCGTGGTCAATAAGTCTACGGTGCCGGTGGGCACGGGCGACGTCGTCAGCCAAATCATCGCGGAAAGGTCGGGCGGCGCGCACCCGCACGACGTGGTCTCCAACCCCGAGTTCCTGCGCGAGGGCTCGGCCATTCACGATTTTATGCAGCCGGACCGCGTCGTGATCGGGTGCTCGAACCCGGCGGCGGGAGCGATGGTGGCCGAGCTCTACACGCCGCTGAACGCGCCCATAATCGTCACGGACGTTCTGTCCGCGGAGATGATAAAGTACACCTCTAACGCTTTCCTGGCCCTCAAGATTTCGTTTATTAACGAGATTGCCAACATATGCGAGCGGGTGGGGGCCGACGTCCGGGAGGTCGTGGCGGGCGTTACGAAGGACCACCGCATCAACCCGGCTTTCTTCGGCGCGGGGGTCGGCTTCGGCGGGTCGTGTTTCCCGAAGGATACGCTCGCGCTGGTGGATATCGCGGCCAAGGCGGGGTACGATTTCAAAATACTCAAGGCCGTGGTGGACGTAAACGAGGTCCAGCGCGAACTGTTCGTAGAAAAGATCGTCGGACGGCTGGGCGATTTGAAGGGCAAGAAGATCGCGGTGTGGGGCCTTTCGTTCAAGCCCAATACCGACGATATCCGCGAATCGCCCGCGCTCGACATCATCGGGAAGCTGCTGGCCGCGGGCGCGGCCGTGGCCGCTTTCGACCCGGTGGCGATGGAGGCGGCCCGGGAAGTCCTCCCGGGCGTCGAGTACGTCGACGACGCGTACGCCGCGGCCGAGGGCGCCGACGCGCTGGCGGTCGTTACGGATTGGAACGAGTTCAAAGAGGCCAACTTCAAGGGGCTGGCGAAGGCGATGCGGCGGCCCCTCATCTTCGACGGCCGGAACATATACGACCCGGCGAAGGTCGAGGCCGCGGGGATAGAGTACGTCGGCATCGGGAGACGCGCCCCCGGCGGCGCGCGCGAAGCCGACGTCGGCTAAGACCGCGAAAGGTATATTATGGCCAGATACGTCGTAACCGGCGGCGCCGGTTTCATAGGGTCTCATTTAACGGAGAGGTTGCTGGGCGAGGGCCACGAGGTCGTCGTTCTCGACAACCTGGTCACGGGCGACGGCGGCAACGTCGAGCTGCTGGCGCGTTGCGACGGGTTCGAATTCGAGGAGATAGACGTTACCCGGCCGTACGAAGTCGCCGGCGACGTGGAATACGTCGTGCACGTCGCCAGTCCGGCGAGCCCCGTCGACTTCGAGCGGCTGCCTTTCGAGATTATGGCCGTCAACTCCGAGGGGACGCGCCTGGCCGCGGAGCTGGCGCTCGCGAAGGGGGCGCGGTTCCTCTTCGCCTCCACCAGCGAGGTTTACGGCGACCCCGAGGTCCATCCCCAGAACGAGGACTACTGGGGCCACGTCAACGCGACCGGCCCGCGCGCCGTGTACGACGAGTCCAAGAGGTTCGGCGAAGCCATGGTCGCGGCGTTCCGGCGCCACCGCGGCCTGGACGCCCGGGTGGTCCGGATCTTCAACACCTACGGCCCCCGTATGCGCCCCTCGGACGGCCGGCTTATCCCCAATCTGATAACGCAGGCGCTCCGCCGGCAACCGTTGACGGTTTACGGCGACGGCTCGCAGACGCGGTCGTTCTGTTACGTCAGCGACATGGTGGACGGGATTTTGGCGTTGTTGCGCTCCGACGTAGCGGTCCCGGTCAATGTCGGCAATCCGGACGAGATGACCATACTGGAGATGGCGGAGAAGATCCGCGCCGAGGTCGGAGGCGACGTGGAGATCGTTTTTGAACCCTTGCCGGTGGACGACCCGCGGCGGCGGCGCCCCGACATCACGCGCGCCGTCGAACTATTGGGGTGGAAACCCCGGGTGCCGGTGTCCGAGGGGATATCGAAAACGATCGCGTGGTTCAGGGAGAAGATAAAATAACGCTCAAGCGGGGGGACCGTTCGCGGGGGTCCTTTTGCTCACGTCGAGATAGGTTTGGAGAATGAGGGCCGCCGCGGCCGCGTCGGCGGTTTTTTTTACCTTTTCGCGGGAGGCGCCGGCGGCCCGGAGTTTTTCTTCCGCGGCTTTGGTCGTGAACCTCTCGTCCACGAGTTTGATCGGCACCGAGACGCGGCGTTGGATCTCGCGCGCGAAATCCTGTACGCGTTCGGTGGCCGGCCCTTCGGCGCCCGTCAGCGTTAGCGGGTACCCGACGACGATCTCTTCGGCCCCCGTGACGGATGCGGCGCTGACGACCGCCTGGGCCGCTTCGCCGTCGTTCGGGATAACTTTGTAGGGCGAGGCTATCGTGCCGGTTTCGTCCGATACGGCGAGGCCGATGCGGACCTCGCCCCAATCGACTCCCAAGACTCTCATAACCGCTATTATACACGAAATAGGCCGCCGAATCAACGGCGGCGGCCATTTAGCTTGATTGTGGGTTAGGATTACTTTATAATGGACGACGCTCGACGGAGGTACTCGTGAATGTAAAGATTCCAACGGCCTTGGCGGCCGTGCTGGCCGCCGGGGCGTGGGCGTACTACGGTTACGCGCCGGTCGACCCCCTCTTTAGCTTCGACCAGGCCCGCGAAGAGACGCCGCACGCCGTCCGTGCCGACGGCCATATCGGCTACGGTTACGCCGGCGGCTATTTCGACGCCGGCGGCGGTTTCGTCAACCAGGACGACGCTCGACGGA
>DATKXQ010000272.1:0-3036 GCA_035528975.1 bacterium | reverse complement strand
CGGTGTCGCCGACGAGCGTGGGGCGCGTTAAGGCGCTGTTCTACTAGCCCGTGCGAAGGGCGCGGCCGCTCCCCTTGGGGCCGCGAACGTGAAATAGAGGTTTGGTAAAAGCGGAGCCGCGCGGCACTGGCGGGGCGGCACGCTCCGGACGAAGAACGCGGCGCGGGGCGCGTCAGGCCGCGCCTATGGAGGAGGAGAGTTCATGAAGGTTGTAAAGATACTTATAGCGATATCGCTGGCGGCGGCCGCGGCGGCGTTCGCCGCGGATTACGTCGTCGAGCGCGCTCCGGCCGGGCCGGCCCAACCGCCGCTGCCGGAGAAAGACACCGTCGTCGAGCTGAAGTGGGATACCGGGACGAGGGCCTACCTCGTGTGCGTCTACACCGGCGCCGGGGCCTGGTTCGTAAACGACTTCGACCTGAGCCAGATTCCGGATTATACCCGCGTTACGCGGCTGCTCGTGTACACCAGCCCCACCTGGCCCAACGGCCAGTGGGACGGCTTCCGCATCGGCCTCTACGGCTTCGCCGGCGGCGTGCCCGGGTCGCTTTTGTGGGGGCCCAAGTTCGTGAAGCCCAGCCTTACGGCCGCCGGGTGGGCGAACCTCTCGGTCGCGTGGACGCTGCCGCCCTTGCAGCTGCGGTTCGCCGCCGGCCTCGAGCAGTATTACAACTACCCGACGTGCGACCCCCACGCCGTCGACAACAACCGCACCTTCCGCCAGCACTCCTGGCTCTACTCCGGCGGCTCGTGGCGGCCGTACTCCGGCTCGGCCGGCTACTCCAACCTGATGATCCGCGTGCGCGTGAGCAACGCCTACGTGGGCGTGACGCCTTCGAGCATAGGCCGCGTCAAGGCGCTGTACTACTGAGCGCGGCGGCCCCCGAGCAAGCCGGAGGCGGAGGCAACGAGAGGGTCCGAGGAGGATTCAGGATGAAAACGGCGTTTGCTGCGGCGTTGGCCTTGGCCGCGGCCGTAAGCCCGTTACGGGCGGCGGACCTCGTCGTGGAACGGGCGCCCACCCTCGCTGGTTCGGCCGCCAACGAGCGAGACAGCTCCATCGTTTTGTCTTGGGACAACAGCTCATCCAGTTGGTTGCTGGCGTGGACCCTCGGCGCGGACGCCTGGGTGGGTAACGACTTCGACGTGAGCACGCTCAAGACGTTCTCGCGGATCCGGGAAATGAGGATATCCTGTTATTACATGTGGCCGAACCGCGTATGGGACGGTTTCCGCGTCGGCGTATTCGCTTTCGAAGGTAACGTCCCCGGCTCGCTTATGTGGCCCACGAGCGGCGGCGGGCAATTCTTTTTACCGTTGAGCACTCAGTCGTGGCAAACGATATCTATGTACTGGGTGCTTCCCGGAGGGAGGAGGTCTTTTGTCGCGGCGATGGAGCAGTGTTACAACTTCCCGAATTGCGACCCCTACGTCGTTGATAACAATCCCACTTTCCGCGGCCACTCGTGGCAGCACTACGGCGGACGGTGGCAGCCGCTCGAGGGCACCTACGGGTATCGAAACCTTATGCTCCGCGTAGTCGTCGAAAACATGGTGGGCCTGCTGCCGTCGAGCATAGGGCGCGTCAAGGCGCTGTACCATTAGCTCGTAAGGGAGAAGGCGTAAGTACGCGTCCGGTTCGGCCGGCGCGGCGAAGGGGGCGAAGAAATGAAACGGCTCATAACGTGGGCGGCGGCCGTTGGCCTGGCGGCCGCGGCGTGGGGCGCGGACGTCACCGCGGAGGTTGTGTCGTCCGGCGCCGAGGCCGTGCCGTCGCCGGCCTTTGACGGCGAGTTCGAGTTGAAATGGGACGACGGCCGGCCCACCTGGTTTATGAGTTGGGAAACGGGCGCCGACTCCTGGGTGGGCAACGACTTCGACATCTCCACGCTCGGCGGCTCGTGGTGGGTTAAAACGATAAAAGTTATGTCCGGACCGAGCTGGCCTAACGGGCGGTGGGACGGTTTCCGCCTCGGCGTCTTTACGGTTTCCGGCAGCTTGCCGGGCTCCCTTCTGCACGGCCCCATGTTCGTACGGGGGAGCGGCGCAGGTTATGGGTGGTGCGCGTTTGACTTCGGAATGTGGGCATGGGCGCTCGGCGGCCATAAAAAGTTCGTGGTCGGCGTGGAGCAGTATTATAATTATCCCGATTGCGACCCGTACGTACTCGACGGCAATAGGACCTTCCAGGGCCACTCGTGGCAATGTCAAGGGGGAAGGTGGGAGCCCCTTATCGGCGTAGCAGGGTATCGGAACCTGATGCTCCGCGTCGTTATCAGCGACTTGATGGCCGTAACGCCGTCGAGCATAGGCCGCGTCAAAGCGCTTTACCGCTGAGGCCGCTCGCTCCCGTTCCTTCGAAAGCGATAGGGGCCTCGTCGCGAGGCCCCTTTCGTTTGTCGCTCAAAACGCCGCGCGGGACGGCCTCAGTTCGCCGTGAGCCGCAGCTTACCCGTGAACGACGGCGCCGCCGCGAACGCGTTGTTCGCGTCCGCGACCACCACCAGCTCGTAGTCGCCCTTCTTCTTGGCCTTCACCCGGGCGCGGAACGCGAAGTACGTATCCGGGTGCAGCGGCCGGCCGGCGCCCCAGTCCACCGTCACCAGCGTACCGCCGGGGCGGGGGAACTTCTGGACCGTGGCCCCCGTCGCCGTAACCGCCGCTACGTCCACGTCCGCCGGGAACGCCACCGTTACCGAAACGCCCTCGGCCCGCCTGAGAGCCGGCGCGGGAGCCGGGGCGGGTTTCTCTCCCGCGGGCGCCTCTTCCTCCGCCTCCTCCGTCGCCTCTTTCCTCGGGGGCGGGGCCTCGGCGGGAGGCGCGACGTTGTAGACGCGGAACTCGACGTCGGCTACCTTGGCTACTTTGACCACCTTGCTGTCGGTGAGCGGCGGCTCCTTCTTGGCCTCGGGCACCACGAAGCCGACGGCCAGGTTGTAATCCGGTTCCGCGGCCTCGGCGAATTCCTGCGTCTCGGCCAGCGCCGTGGCGTTGGCCTCGGCCTTGGCGCGCAGTTCCTCCACGCCGCCGGCCAGG
>DATKXQ010000271.1:0-7848 GCA_035528975.1 bacterium | reverse complement strand
GCAACGGATATACGGCGAAGGGGTCGTCATGCCCGACGACACGCTGCGGGCCATCCCCGAGTTCGTCGTCGCTATCAAGGGGCCGCTGACGACGCCGGTGGCCGGCGGCTACCGCAGCCTCAACGTCACGATGCGCCAGAAGCTCGACCTCTACGCCTGCGTGCGGCCGGTCCGGTGGATACCGGGCGTCCCGAGCCCGGTCAAGCACCCGGAGAAACTGAACATCGTGATTTTCCGCGAGAACACCGAAGACGTGTACGCCGGCATCGAGTGGGAACAGGGAACGGCCGAGGCGCGGAAGGTCCTGGATTTCCTGAACAAGGATATGGGCCGCGACATCCGCCTCGACTCGGGCGTGGGCATAAAGCCCATCAGCATTACCGGGACTAAGAACGTCACGCGCAAAGCCGTGCGCTACGCCCGCGACCGGAAGCTCCCGAGCGTCACCTTCGTCCACAAGGGCAACATCATGAAGTTCACGGAGGGCGCGTTCCGCGACTGGGGCTACGAGCTCGCGCGCGAGGAGTTCGCCGACCTCACGGTGACCGAGGCCGAGCTGTGGGAAAAATTCGACGGGAAACCCCCGGCCGGGAAGATCGTCGTGAAGGACCGCATCGCCGACTCGATGTTCCAGCAAATCCTGCTCCGCCCCGACGAGTACAGCGTCGTCGTCACGCCCAATCTCAACGGCGACTACCTCTCCGACGCCGCGGCGGCCCAGGTCGGCGGCCTGGGCATGGCGCCCGGCGCCAACATGGGCGACTTCGTCGCGCTGTTCGAGGCCACCCACGGCACCGCCCCCAAATACGCCGGCCTGGACAAGGTCAACCCGTCGTCGCTCATACTCTCCGGCGTCATGATGTTGGAGTACCTCGGGTGGCAGGAAGCGGCCGACGCCGTCGTCGCGGCGATGGCCAAAACCGTCCGGGAGAAGTACGTGACGTACGATCTGGCGCGCCTGATGGAGGGCGCGACCGAAGCCAAGGCCAGCGCGTACGCCGGGCGTATTATCGAGAATATGGCCTAGCGGAATCGGCGGGAAGAGGCCGCGGCCCGGCCGCGGCTTTTTGTTGCCCGTTGCGAACGCGGCTGTTACAATCGGGGGCTCTGTTAAAAAGCCACCCTCGGCCCGGGCGCGGCGGCCCGCTCCTTTACCCCCGCGGCCCGCACCGGCCCGGGGTAAGCGGCGAGGAGGCGCTATGGCATTTTATTACCAGATAAGGTTGAGCGGCGGCGCGGACATCGACCTCCACCTGGCCTCGAAGATCCTCGCGGAGGCGCTGGCGGTATACGAGGATAAGAACGTCGTACAGCATCTGGCTTACGGGCCGGAGGCGCGGGGCGCCGCGGCGCGTACGGACCTGGTCGTCAGCGACCAGGAGATCTACCGGCCCAAGGCGCGGGAGGTCGACCTGCTGGTGGCGTTGAGCCAGGAAGCGGTCGACCGGTACGTGTCCGACCTGAGCGACCACGGGTACCTGCTCCTGGACGCCGACGCCGTCAAGCAGCCGCCGGAGGGGCCTTTCCGGGTGTACGAGTTGCCGTTCCTGGAGGGGGCGCGCGAGCTCGGCGACGTGCGGCTCGCGAGCATCGTCGTGTTGGGCGCGGTCACGGCGATCTCGCCGGCCCACAACCGCCGCGCCGTCGAGGACGCGCTGTTGGCCCGGGTCGCGCCCGGGACCGAAAGCGAACACCGCCAGGCGTTCGAATTCGGCTTCAAGAAGATGAAAGAGATACTATGACATGCCCCGCCGTTTCGACAAACTGAGCGAGCTGGCCGCCGAGTTCAGCAACTACACCTCCAAATACCTGCAGCAGATCGGCGCCGTCATCGACGAGCTCAACGTCCGGCTGGAGCAGGCGGCGCTCCGCGACGAGGTGCACCTGTGGCAGCCGGCCTGGAACCTCGAGCGCGAGATGGACATCGTCTCCCACGTCGCGCCCGAGGGGACGGAGCGCCTGCGGTACCTGGGCTGCTACTACGGCCTGCAATATCTGAGAATGAACATCCAGGCCATCGAGGCGCTTCGCGCCGGCGTGGTGCCGGGCGCCAGCCGGGAGGAAGTATACCGCGGGTTCTTGACCAGCATCGGCACCAGTTATTCCCAGCTCGTCGTCACCTTCGTGCGGAAGGTGTTGGACATCCTCATCGGCGCCGAGGAGATGCCGCCGTTCGCGATATGCGGCGTGGGCACGATGACGGACCAGGACGACGTCGACATCGCCGTCGTGGTCGACGACGAAGAGAACCGGGACCCGCTCAACTCCGTACTGAGCAGACTGAGCTCCGTGATGCTCCGCTACGCGACGCGCTTCCATTTCTACCTTTCCGAAAACGTCTCGCCCGAAAATTTCGCCACCTCGCTCGACGAATACCGCGCCTACGCCGAAAACCGCCCCGGCGACTACATCGTCATCTCCGAGCTGCTGAACGCCGAACTGCTCTACGGCGACCGCGCGCTCTTCGACCGGTTGAAGAAAGATGTGGTCGAACGCTACTACGCCGACAGCGACTTCGACAGTATATACCACGAGGCGTTCGTCCGCGGCGCGCTGGGCGACGTCGTCTCGCTCGTGAACCGCGACTTCGAAACGGACCGCATCGTCCCCAAAGACGAAGGCCTCCGCGCGATAAAGAGCCTCGTGCACGTCAAACGCACCATCCACAGCCTGCGAGAACCCCACGTCTGGCACAACCTGAAGCGCCTCGGCGACATCGAACCCTGGAACGCGGGTAAAATCGACGTCCTCGAGCGGGCGTTGGTCTACTTCGAGGTCCTGCGCTACCTCTATCAACTCCTCGTCGTGCAAGACGAGGTGATCATACTGGATACGCCGGTGATGGCCGAGAACCTGGCGCGCGTCGCGACCACTATGGGCTACCGCCCGCGCGGCGCCGCGGGGCCGGAGGAAAGCCTCCTGGTCCACTACTACGATTCGGTCGACCGCGTGCGCGCGGTCACCCGCGACCTGTCCCGAGAAATCGAGGAGACGTTGCGCAACTCGTCGGTATTCCTGGGCCTGGTATCCTCGTCGCCGCGGCCACCGGGGGAAATTTTAAAACGAACTCTGCAATTGATACGCTTCCTGGCCCGGGTCTCCTTCTGGGACGACGTGTTCGAGCTCCTGACGGCCTCCAACAAAAAGTTACTCCGCGCGCTGGTCGCGGACTTCAACGCCGTGCCCCCCGCAAAACGCGAGCGCCGCGTCAACGAGCTGGTCGGCCTCGTCAAGCGCAACGCCGAGCTGTTTATAAAATTGCTGGTGCTCCTCGGCGAGAATCGCGACGAGGTCGACGCCTACGAGCTCTTCGACGCCATGAGCCGAGCCTTCCTGCGGGAATTCGCCACCTTCTACAACCCGGCGCGGGAGGCGGCCCATATCTTCGCGGTCCGGCCTATCTTGCTGCACCGCTACCTCGCCGAAGTGGACTACGAAACCGCCCGGCAATTTACGGACCTCGTAGCCCGCGAGGTAACCATCCCCTCCCTCAAGCCCGCGGCGGCGTCGCTGCGCGAGCTGTGCCGGCTGCGCTGCCACGGCTCGGCTTACCTCCGGCGCTACCTGCAGGTCGTGCTGCGGAAGTACGCCGATTGCCTCAACATGCTGGACGACATGGAGGGGCTCGCCGAAAAAGCGCAGGGCATCCTGGCCGAGGCTTCCATCATCACGTCGCCCGCCCAGAAGAAGGAGCTTTTGGGCGACTACTACGACCTGTCGCTTTTGCGCATCGGCCTCATGACGCTGGGGGGCGCATCC
Source organism: bacterium (assembly GCA_035528975.1). Classification (GTDB taxonomy): domain Bacteria; phylum RBG-13-66-14; class B26-G2; order WVWN01; family WVWN01; genus WVWN01. Next base: position 4,089 of record DATKXQ010000271.1, on the reverse strand, counting down.
ATCGAGGAAACCAACGCGGCGTACACGGAGATCTCCGACGACTACTTAAACTTCCTCTTCGACGCCTGCCGCGAAGAGCTCGCCGAGGATTACGGGCGGTGGGTCACGTCGTTCGACGTGATGGCGATATACGCCGCCGGCGGCCACGCCCGCGAGTGGGCGTTCAACGACGACTACGACCTCATCGTGTTGATCGACTCCGAGGACGAGAAGCTCCAGGAGCTCGGCGGGGCCGTGATCTCGGCGATGAGCGCCGAAATATGCAAACGGGGCATGATGCCCCATTTCCGTTTCCTGGAGCACTTCGGCGGCTACGTCATACCGCTGCGGCAACTGGAGGAATTTTTCCGCCGCGGCGACGAGACCGATTTCATCGAGAAGTCGCAGCTTTTGGAATCGCGGCTCGTCGTGGGGACGTCTACGTTCGAGGAAGACACCTACGCGCGGATAATCAAACCGTTCATCTTCGACCGCGCCGACGAGTACGTCGCCGACATGAAAGCCGAGATGGCTTCGCGCCAGCAGGCCGTGGGCGAAATCTTTCTGCCCAACAACGTCAAGGAGTGCGTCGGCGGCCTGCGCGACATCGTCATGACGATGCTCATCTGCAAGGCGCGCTTCGGCATCCGCGACCCGCTGACCTCCCACATCCTCGAGGGCATCGGGAGGATCTACCCCCAGGCGGGCCTGGAACTCCGGTCCCTGTTCAACTCGATGTGCTTTTTAAAAAACCTGCGCGACGTCTACCGGTTGACGGTGTGCCTGGACGACAACCTCGACTTCGAGCACGCCGACGTCGTGGGCGAGGTCCTGGGTTTCGAGGGCGACGCGCCCGGCGAGCGGGGGCGCCAGGTCAAAGAGGCCTTCGAGCGGACGACGGCCAAGGTCGCCGCCGAAATAGAATCCATCCTCGCCAAGGTCACGTAGCCGCGGGGCCCCAACGAAAAAGCCGCCCCCCGGGCGGCCCTTCCTTTCGCCTTTCCTTTCGCCCTATCTCGCTTGCACGGCGGCGCTGTCCTTCTCGAGCGCCGGCGCCTTGACCTTGTGCCGGTGGAGCCCCACGTCCTCCAACGTCAAGCCCTGCGCCAGGCCGAGCAGTTGGAAGTAATAGACGGCCGGCGTCTTCAGACTCTCGTCGTCGCGCTCCCGCGCGAGCTTCACCTGGCCGAGGTCGAACTCGTTGAAGCACGAGGGGCAGACCACGCCCAGCACGTCGGCCTCGACCGCGGCGACCGACTTCAACAGGTCGTACATCATCCGGGACGGGGCCTCCTCGTCCTTGCACGCCTTGCCGCAACAGAGGATCCACTCGCCGTGCCGCACCGGCGTCGCGCCCAGCGCCGCCACCATGTCGTCCAGAATGTGGGGGTCGTCCGGGTCGTCCACCTTCATGATGTGCGACGGCTTGAGCAAGTGGCAGCCGTAGTGTATCGCCACCCTCAGGCCCGCCAGCGGCCGGACCACCGACGCCGCGATCGCGTCCAGCCCCACCTCGTCGCGGATGACCGTCACGACGTGCCGGATCGTCGACGTGCCCTTGTATTCCTTGCCGACGCGGGCCAGCCGCTTGTTGATCTCGTCGCGGAGACTCCTGTTCGTATTCAACTGCTGGTAAGTCTCGGAGAGGGTCGCGGTGCAGCCCGAGCAAATCGTGAAGAGGTTGAGGCCGGCCTCCTCGGCGACCACGAGGTTGCGCGCGGCGACCGTGAGCCACGCCGTCTTGTCGTACGATTTGAAATAGATCGGGTCCGGGCAGCACGTGAACCCCGGCAGGTCGACGATCTCGACGCCGAGCTTCGGCAGCGTCTTGCGGATCGCGGCCTCCATCTGCGGATACCGCACCGGAATCAGGCATCCCGGGAAGAAGGCAAATTTTTTCGCGGGGGACGGCGTCATGGACTCGCCTCGGCGCAATTACTCCAATATCTTTTTAATCTCGGCCGTGTCGACCGCTTCCAAGGGCTTCAGGCCCAGCTCCTCGCGGAGCTTCGTCGTCATCGCCGTCACCGGCGCGGTCCGGCCGGTCTCCAGCACCGTTTTGACCAGCTCGCCCACCTGCGCCTTCTCCGGGTAGATGCCCCGCTGCGCCATGAGGTTCTTGAGGGCGATGATTATCTCGACGGGCTTGACGTTCTGCGGGCAGCGCTCGTAGCAGTTGTAGCAGTTCGTGCACTGCCACACCGGCGAGGCCGGCCCCGCGAGCTCCTCGCCGAAGCCGTAGAGGACCTTGAGCATTATTTCGCGCGGGTTGAACCCCGGGACGTAGCGCGTGCTGGGGCAATCGCCGACGCACGCGCCGCACTGGTAGCAGTAGTTGACGAGGGTCCCGTCGACTACTTTCTCGACGAGTTTTTTAAACTCGAAGTCGATAGTTACCGTCGGGCGGTCGTCGCCCCTCTTTTTATTTTTCTTTGCGGGCATCGCCTTTCTTCGGTTTCTCGGGGCGGACGCTGTTGGAATGGCACCTGGGGCAGCTGCGCTCGACGTCGTCGTCGGGCGCGTAGTCCTGAACGAACTCGTGGCCGCACCTAAGACACTTGAACTTCGTCTTTGGACTCATCCTGTTCCGCCTTCTCTTTTCTCTTGGCCTCGCGCGCCGCCTTCTTCGCCCACTCCTCCGCCAGCGCCTTCCTGGTATGCTCGATCTCCTCGGCCGTGACCTGCCGCCGCAGCTCCTCAACCTCGCGCATGACGCGGGCGAACTTCTGGCCCTCGGCGGCGCTTATCCAATCCAGCTGCAACCGCTCGGGGCGGATGCCCAACTTCTCCAGCTTGTCCCACAGGCGGTAGACCCGCTTCACCGTCTGGCGGTTGGCGTCGATGTAGTGGCAGTCGGCGAAGTGGCAGCCCGACACCAGCACGATGGGCGCGCCCTTCATGAACGCGTAGAGCACGAAGTCCTCCGTCACGCGGGCCGAGCACATCGTCCGCACGAGCCGCGCCGTGGGCGGGTACTGCAGCCGCGATACGCCCGCGTTATCGGCGCCGGCGTACGAACACCAGTTGCAGGCGAAGGTGAAGACCTTGCTCGCGGCGTCGTCCTCGAGCAGCGCGTCCATCTGCGCGTAGTACTGGTCGTCGGTGAAGTGGCCCATGGTCACGGCGCCGAGGTTGCAGGTGGCGCCGCAATTGCCGCAGCCCATGCACATCGCCGAGATGACCCGGGCCGTCTTCTTCTCCGTGTCGACTTCGATGGCGTTGAAGGGGCACACCTGGGTGCACAGGCCGCAGCCGGTGCAGAGCGCGGCGTCGATGCGGGCCGCCAGCGCCTCCACGGTCACCTCGCCGGCGTTGAGGAGCGTCATGGCGCGCGCCGCCGCGGCGGAGGCCTGCGTCACCGAGTCCTTGACGTCCTTGGGCGACTCGGCGCAGCCGCAGATGTAGACGCCGCGGGTGGGCGTGTCCACGGGCTTGAGCTTGGGGTGCGCCTCCATGAAGAAGCCGTCGCCCGTCGTCGACAGCGTGAGCAACTTCTTAATGGTCGAGCTGTCGTGGCGCGGGATGACGCCCACCGAGAGCACCACCATGTCGAACTCCCGCTCCCCCACCTCGCCGGTAAGCGTGTTCTCGGCCGTGAGCGTGAGACTTTTGGTCCGGGGGTCCTCGCGGATCTCGCCCGGGAGGCCGCGTATATATTTTACGCCCTCCTCGCGCGAGCGCATGTAGAGGTCCTCGAAGCCCTTGCCGAAGGCGCGGATGTCCATATAGAACACCGTGCACTCGCACTCCGGGTAATGGTCGCGCAAAAGCAGCGTGTCCTTGACGGTGTTCATGCAGCAGATGTTCGAGCAGTAGCGGTTGCCCTTGTCGCCGGCGTTGTTGCGCGAGCCGACGCACTGGATGAAGGCGATGCGCCGGGGAACGTCGTGGTCCGAGGGGCGGACGAAGTGCCCGTCGGTCGCGCCGCTGGCGCAGATCAGCCGCTCGAACTCCATGGAGGTGATGACGTTGTCGTAGCGGGTGTAGCAGTACTCGTCCAGCTCCGTGGGGTCGTAGACGTCCATGCCGGTGGCCGCGATGACGACGCCCACGTCCAGCTCGACGATCTCGTCCTTCATGTCGTAGTCGATGCAGACCTTCTCGCAGACT
>DATKXQ010000270.1:0-4967 GCA_035528975.1 bacterium | reverse complement strand
GACCGGCCGGTCGCCCCTACCGGAACAGCGCCTTAACCTTACCCAAAGACTCCGGCTCAAGGCCGACGATGACCCACTTGAAGTATTGGATGCGGTTGCCGTTGAAATCGGCAACTTAAACGTTCCCGCCCGAGGACGACGCCGAGCCCCGTCGCCGGCTTCCCGCCACGCCCGCCTAAAACAGCCAACTAAAAAAAGCCGCCCGCAGGGGGCGGCTTATTCGGCTCGATTCGCTCGTTAATCGAATAGAGCTTTGATCCTGCCGACGGATGCCGGCGTAACGCCGACGTTGTTCGGGCAGGAGAAGACCCAGATGTACTCGTCGGGCGTGCCGCCCGAGTTGCTCACATACAGGTAGGGGGGCCAGTAGGCGATGCCGTAGCAGCCCGATATCGATGCTTGCAGCGGGTGCCGGAACGAATGCACCATCGCATGGGTGGTGGGGTTTATGCCGTAGATCCAATCGGTGCTGTAGTTCGAGGCCCAAATCACGTTGTTGTTCCAGTCCCAGGCTTGGTCGTAGTTGTACGTGTAATACGGCAAAGACCAAGAGGACACGAGGCTGCCGGTAGTCGTGCTTTGCCAGAAATCGCCGGTGTAGTAACTCTGGTGGATATAGGTTCCACCGGAGGTTCCTCTGTGGTTTACGCTGATGCCGTAGCGGGTGCCCGAGGGCCAGGTCCAGGTGCTGAGCACGCTGCCGGTGTCCGCCCGGGCCCTAACGACCCTTCGCGCGGAGTAGTTGTTCCATAGAAGGTAGCCCGTGCCGTCGTACGACACGCCGCGGTAATAATTGTTCGGAGAGGTGGTTCCGAGGGGGCACGTATACGAGCTCACCAACGACCCGTTCGACCTGCGCATCCGGTACATCCGGTATCCGGTCGTGTAGTAGTACGAGTAGAGGTAGTTGGCGTCCGCAGCCAGGCCGTAGTGCGTGGACGAGCCCGTGGTCGGCTGGTTATGGAAAGACGCCACCAAGTCGCCGAAGGCGGCTAACGCCGAACCCGCCGTCAAAAGGACGGCTATTATTACGATTATACTCTTCCGCAATTTATTTCACCTCCTTTACGTTTCGCTTAAAAATATCCTACCAAAGCGTTTTAAAAAATGCAAGGTTTTTATGGCCTCTTCCGAAAGATTTTTTAACATTAATTTCGCTCGACGTATCTATTTGGGAAGGTCATTTTGCGGCGTTTTGCCTACGCCGGGGCGGTCCGTCGCCGGCTGAAGCCGGCGTTTTACGCGCGACGCACCTCAAGCACCGCCCGTTGAAACGGGCGGTATAACGGCGTTCCGCGGCGCGGCCGATAATTGTAAAAGAAAAGGGGCCGACGCAAAGGCCGGCCCGCGACGGGGCCCGGGTAGGGGCGCAACGCGTTGCGCCCCTACGTCCCGGCCGCCCGCCCTTACCGGAACAACGCCTTCACGCGGCCTACGGACGCCGGCGCGACGGCCGGGTTGTCCAGAACCGTATACCAAATGTCGTAGTAGCCCTGGCCGCCCGGGCGGGTCGAGCTGAAATACATCGTCTCGCCGTCGGGCGCGAACCACGGGCAATTGTCCACGTACGCCGTGTTCACCGCCGGCCCCAGGTTCGCCGGCGCGCCCCAACTGCCGCCGGCGTAGGTCGATACCCAGATGTCGTAATCGCCGTAGCCGCCCGCGCGCTGGGAGGAGAAATAGAGCTTCGCGCCCTCCCCCTCGCCGCGGAGGCACGGGTGGTACGCGTCGCCGGCGCCGAGGTACACGTAGACGGGTTCGCCCCACGAGCTCCCCGTATATACCGAATAGTATATCCCGGTCTCGCGAACGAAATACAGGCGCGTCTCACCCTGCCAGCGCGCGACGTGCGCGTAATATTCTGCGGCGCCGGTATTGACGTTGGCGCCGACGCCCACGGGCACGGACCAGTTTCCTCCCGAGTAAGTCGTCTGGTAAATGTCGGAAGAACCGGCGCCGCCGGGCCTCGTGCTGTAGAAATATAGGGTGTTGGCCGTCGGGCCGCCGGTCCAGCAGATGGCCGGGCCGCCGTCGCGGTCGCTGGAATTGACGGTCGCGCCCATGTGAACCGGTGTGCCGAAGTTGGGCGGCGTCCCGGTAGCATACCAGATATCGGTGTAGCCCAGGCCGCCGGCGCGGTCGCTGGCGAAGAAAATGTACGTCGTGCCGCCGTAGACGCCGAGGCTGGCGCTCGCGTCGAGCGAGGCGGAATTGACCGTCGGGCCGAGGTTAACGGGCGGCGTCCACGCGGCCGCGAGCGTCGCGCCGGCGCCGAGAAGAACGATTGCCGACCTATAGTTAAAAACCATCGCATTACCATCCTTAAATGCCGCCGACGCGCGGCGGCGGGTTAACTTCCTTCCTCATCCTCCTCCTCCGCGGATAGGCGGTCGCCCAGGCCGTAGAAGGAGAAGTCGCCGCCGATGGTCCAGGCGATAAGGCGCGCGGCCTTCATGTCTACCGCGCCGTCGTGCAACAGCTCCTCGTCAACGTACGACTTGACGACCCGGCCTATTATCCCCTCGTTGGGGTCGTAATCGAGGACCTCGGCCACCTCGCACGCCATGTTGAGGGGGCACTCGCGTATCATGGGCGCGCCCTTAAGCTCGCCGTAGAACGTCTCGAAGAGGGCCGACTTATCGACGTCGCGGCCCGACTTCGAGCCGCATATATTGACCTCGGCCAGGAGGTCCTCGGAGGGAAGGTTCACGCTGAAAACTCTGTTCTCGTGGACGCCGCGGCTGGTGTAGCGCTTCTTGTAGAGGCTGAAGAAGACGTGCCGGCCGAAGTCGAAGGGCGAGATGTAGCCGACGACGCAGTAGTTGGGGCGGCCGTCGACCAGCGTGCCTATAAGGGCCACCGGCAGCGGGCTGAGGAGGTTGCCGTCGTATTCTTTCTTCATAATCTATCTCCCGTTCGCTTTGAGCCGATTTTAACACAACGGCCCGCCGGCCGCCACCGCGAAAAAGGGCCGACCCGAAGGCCGGCCCGTACGTCTATCAGGGGGCAAGGGGCCGTTAACCGGCGGTTTTAACCGCCGGGTTGCCCCCTGTTAACGGAACAGCGCCTTCACTTTCCCCAGCGACTCGGGTTCGACGGCCGGGTTTGCGAACGCGAAGTATTGGATCCGGCAGTTGATGCAGTCCGAAACGTAGACGCGGCGGCCGTCACCGGTGACGGCGATATCGGCGGGGAGCTGGAACTCGCCGTCGCCCCGGCCTTCCCGGCCGAAGCGCCCCAGGTAGGAACCGGCGGTAGTGAAGTATTGGACGCGGTGATTATCGCGGTCGGCGACGAAGACGACGCCGTCTAATATTGCTATGCCGAGAGGTATACGGAATTGGCCGTCACTAGTACCGTACACGCCCCACTTACCGAGGAAGGAGCCGGTGGAGGTGAAGTACTGGACGCGATGGTTGTCCGAGTCCGTTACGTAGATGCTGCCGTCGGCGGCGAAATCCGCGTACATCGGTTTGCGGAATTCGCCGTCCCCCGAACCCTGCGAGCCCCAACTCCCGAGGAAGGAGCCGGCGGAGGTGAAGTATTGAACGCGGTGGTTCTCGTAGTCGGGCACGTAGACGTTACCGTTCGGCGCTGCCGCGGCGCAGTAGACCTGCTCGAACTGGCCCTGGCCGCTCCCCTTCGTCCCCCACTTGCCTATAAAAGAGCCGGCCGCGTTAAAGTACTGGACGCGGTTGTTCAACTGGTCGCCGATGTAGACTTGGCCCCCGAAGACGTCGACGCCGGCGGGTTGGTCGAACTCGCCGTCGCCGGTGCCGTTCCTGCCCCACTTACCGAGGAAGCTACCCAGAGCGGTGAAATACTGGACCCGGTCGTTTTGCCAGTCGCAGACGTAGACGCGGCCGCCGGGGGCGACGTCGATACCCATGGGGTAAGAAAACTCGCCGTTGCCCGCGCCCGGTTTACCCCACTTCCCCTCGAACTCGTATCGGGGAGAGGAGGCCCCGGCCGCAAGCGCGAGGGCCGCCGCTGCTGCTATAATTAGAAACTTTTTCATCACTTGAGCCCCTTTCCCTTTATGGCCTTTCTCTAAATGCCCCGTGAGTTTCGACGTACAATACAACGCCGCGCGGGCGCCCCGGCCGCCCTCCTCCGGCCCTCTTTCCGACCGCGCCTTTCGAATACCCCCGTGACCGATTATTATTTACCAGACGCGTCGTGTCAAGCGAAAACAAGATTACGCGCCACTACGGCCGCCGAGTATCACCCGCGGAGCGCCCGGGGGCGCACAGCCGTGCGGCCCTACAAAAAGGCCGCGTCGGCCTGAAGGCCGGCCCCTACTTTTTCCTTACCCTTGGGCCTACCGGAACAGCGCCTTCACACGGCCCAGCGCGGTCGGCACGACGGCGTAACCGCCCGGGGCGGCCCACTTACTTCGGCCACGGCCGCCGCTCGCGCTTTTCCTCCTTCACCTTCTTTTTCTTTAGCTTCTTTTTCTTTCCGCCCTTTTGGTCTTTGCCTCGGTCTCTACCTTTAGCCATAGCCTATCCTCCAGCTTCGCGAGGAATAACGTCCTTACCTAAACAGCGCCTTCACGGGGCCCAGCGAGGTCGGCACGACGGCGGGGTCGGACCAGCGAAAGTACTGGACGCGGCACATGCCAAACTCGAGGACGTAGACGTCGCCATTCGGCGCCAGCGCGACGTCCACGGGGAAGTTGAACTCGCCGTCGCCGGAACCCTGGGTACCCCACGTTCCGAGAAACGACCCGTTGGGGGAGAAATACTGGACGCGGTGGTTCGCCATATCGACGACGTAAACGGTGCCGTCGGCGGCGACGGTTAAGCCGCTCAGGCCCCGAAATCGCCCGATCTCGGAACCCTGTATACCCCACTTGCCGAGGTACGACCCGGCGGAGGTGAAATACTGCACCCGGTAGTTTGACGTATCGCCGACGTAGACGTTGTTGTTCGGCGCGACGCCGACGCCGCGGGGGTAATCGAACT
>DATKXQ010000269.1:0-9437 GCA_035528975.1 bacterium | reverse complement strand
GGCGTTACCGGCTTGAGGGGCAGCGCCAGCTCCAGCTCGAGGCGTCGGCCGAGGGCCAGAAGGCGCTCTTCGTCCCACGGCTTCGCCATGATCTGCAAGCCCACCGGCAGCCCCTTCTCGTCGAAGCCGCACGGCATCGAGAGGGCCGGTATTCCCACCAGGTTCGCCAGGCTCGTGAAGATATCGGCCAGGTACATCAGCTGGGGGTCGAGGTTGCGCGTGTTCAGCTCGAACGCGGTGAACGGCGACACCGGCGAAACCAGGAAGTCGAACTCCTCGAACGCCGCGGCGAATTGCGCCCGCATGTGCTGCCGCACCGTTTGGGCTTTGGCGTAATATCGGCCGCGGTAGCCGATGGAGAGGACGTACGCCCCCGCCACCAGCCTTCGCCGGACTTCACCGCCGAACCCGCGCGCGCGCGTGCGGGCCACCATGTCGGCCGGGCCGCCGCCGGTTTCGGCCCTCGGGCCGAAGAGGACGCCCTGGTAGCGAGCGAGGTTGGAATAGGTCTCGCCGCAGGCCGTGACGAAGTACGCGGGCAGCGCCCACGAGGCGCAGGGGATGGCGGCCCGCGTCACGGCGTGGCCCAATCTCTCCGTCGCCGCGCCGGCCTCCTCGACCGCGGCGCGCACGCCCGCCTCCACGCCTTCGCCGAAGAACTCCTCTATCAAGCCGATTTTTAAGCGGCCGTGGTCGCGTCCGAGACCTGCGACGAAGTCCGGGACGTCGCGGCGGCTCGACGTCGCCTCGCGCGGGTCGTGGCCCGCGATGACGTTCAGGAGGAGCGCGGCGTCCTCGACGTTGCGCGCCAGCGGCCCGATTTGGTCGAAGGAGGGTGCGAAGGCGATTAGGCCGTACCGCGACACGCGGCCGTACGTGGGTTTGAAGCCCACGACGCCGCACATGGCCGCGGGTTGCCGTATGGAACCGCCGGTGTCCGAACCGAGGGCCAGCGGCGCGAAGCCCGCCGCTACCGCCGCCGCGGAGCCGCCGCTGGAGCCGCCGGGGGAGCGCGTCAGGTCGCGCGGATTTTTGGTGGGGAAGAAGGCGGAATATTCGGTCGACGAGCCCATCGCGAACTCGTCCAGGTTGGTTTTCCCGATAACGTACGCGCCCGCGGCCCGGAGGCGCTCCACGACGGTGGCGTCGTACGGCGGCCGGTAATTTTCGATGATGCGCGAACCGGCCGTCGTCGGCAGCCAGTCGGTGCAGATGTTGTCCTTGACGGCGACGGGGACGCCGGCGAGGGGGCCCTGTGCGCCGTCGTCGACGTCAACGTCGTTCAGGCAGAGGAAGGAACCGACGCTCTCGTCGAGAGCGTCGATGCGCCGGCGGAAGGCCAAAGCGACGTCGCGGGCCGCGATTTCGCCTTCGTTGACGCGGGCGGCTATCGCCGTGGCCGTAAGTTTCGTTAAATCCATATATCGAAGCGCCTCTAAGGCTTAGTTCTCGCGAGCCGGCCGCGGTACGTTTTTTCGGCGCCCACCAGGTAGAAGTACGTACCGTCGAATGCCGACAGCGTACAACCTTCCGGCAGGGGGGAGGGCAGCTCTTCCCACCGTTTCCGGTTTAAGTCGTAACGATAGGATTTTACCGCCATACGGGGCGGCGAGCCGAGCGCCTCGGCCTCGCACCCGCCGATGACGTAGATATAATCGCCGACGACGTACGCCGACGCGCCGGCTCGAGGCGAAGGCAACGGCGCTATCCTTTGCCATTTGAAGACGGTGAGGTCGTACCGGTAGACGGCGTTCGTAACGTGCGCGGGCTTGAGTTGTTTGCCGGCGATGACGTACAGGCCGCCTCCGGCGCGGGCCGCCGCGGGCCGCGCGACCGGGACGCGGAGTTCGTGGAATTTGGTCCAAAGACCTTCGGCGACTTCGTAGCGGTGTACTTGTTCGTTGTTTTCGTCGGTCGGGGCCGCCGGGTCGAACGTCCCGCCCACGACGTACAACTCGTCCTTGTGAAAGAACGCCGCCGCTTCGCCCCGCGGTACGGGGAGGTGGGTCACGAGCTCGAGGTTTTCGGTCCCGGGGTTCCAGGCGAACACTTCCCCCACCGGCGTGCCGAGTTCGGCGAAATCGAGCCGGCCTTCGGGGGCCAGCTTTAAGGGCGGGGGCGTGTACATGCCGCCGATAAACCATAGACGGCCGTCGGGGGCCGCGGCCACCGCGGCCTCGGCGCGTTCGCCGAAGGGGCTAGGAAAAGAGGCGGCTTCCTCGGCGCCGGCCGGCGACAGCTTTACGAATACGATTTCGGCCCGGCCCGGCGGCTTCCCGCCGGTCGTTTTCACGGCGCGGGTCCCGACGAGATAAAGCGACCCTCCCGAGCACGCCGCGCCGGAAGGCCAATCCAGCTTCGCGGCCTCCGCGCCGACCGGGGCCCACTCCTTCCATTCGATGTCGCGGTCGGCGGCGGGAGCCTTCGCCGTCTCGAGGAGAGGGGCCTCTTCGGCGGCGGAAGCGGCGGTCTCCGCCGTCGGTTTCCCTTCGTCGGAAGGGGAGCACGACGTCAGGAGGAGCGCGCACGCCGGAGCGATTAGGCCGTTCGGTTTCATTTATCCTCGCCGGCCCCGTCGTCGGCGCCGAGTATTTTGGGTACGGCGACGAAGCCTTCGTGGGCGTCGGGCGCGTTCGCCAGGGCTTTCTGTTGGGGGAGCGAGGGTCGCGCTTCGTCGGGCCGGAGTTCCGCGGGTTCTATCGTCGCGGGCGGCGGCCCGGCCTCGAGTTCAAGGGCCGCGAGGACCTCGACGTTGTCCAACAACTCCGCGACCTCCCGGGCGAGCTTCTCCTCGTCGTCGCCCGGGAGCGCGAGGTATGCCTCTCGGATCATGCGGCGGAGGGTGGTGATTTTATCTTCGTCGGTTCCCATGTCGTTTCCTAAAAATCCTCGCGCCGGCCGCGCCGGCCCCACGGTTCGTATCGTACGACGTCGTCCACGTCGAGGGCCTCCGCTTCGGCGTAATTATTTTCGCCGATCTCCGCGAGGAAGCGCGACGGCGTCCGCGGTTCGGGTACGCCGGCCACGCTCCGCGTTTCGGCGTAGGACAGATACAAGAGGTCCTGGGCCCGCGTCATGCCCACGTAGCAGAGGCGGCGCTCTTCCTCGAGTTCCGCCGTTTCGCCCATGGAGTTGGCGTGGGGTAGAAGGTATTCTTCTAAGCCTACTATAAAAACGCCCGGGAATTCAAGCCCTTTGGCGGTGTGCAGCGTCATGAGCGATACGCGGTCGGCGTCGGCGTCGTAGCTGTCGACGTCGCTCGCGAGCGCCACCGCCTCCAGGAATTCGGCGAGCGTCGCTTCCGGATGCTCGGCCTCGAATTCCGCGGCGGCGTTTATCAACTCCCGGACGTTCTCGGCGCGGGCCTCGCCCTTCACTTCCTCCTGTTCGGCGAGCCAGGTCAGATGGCCGCTTCTTTCGACGGCGGCCGCGAGGGTTTCGCTCGGCGGCCTCGTCTCGGCCCGGGAAGCCAGCTCCTTTATCAACGCGGTGAACCGCCGCAAACCCGCGGCGGCGCGCGACGGCAGCCGGGCCAATATTGCCTCATCGGCGGCGGCCGCGAGCGGCGGCCGGTCGCCCCGGTTCTCCTCGATTATCCTGAGCGAAGCGGCGCCGACGCCCCGCGGCGGGACGCCGACCACGCGCGCGAACGCGGCGGCGTCGCGCGGGTTGTGGATAAGGCGCAAGTAGGCGAGCGCCTCTTTTACTTCCCGCCGTTCGTAGAAGCGGGTTCCGCCGACGATCTGGAAGGGTACGCCGGCGCCCGCGAGGACCTCTTCGAAGACGCGGGATTGCGCGTTGACGCGATACAGGACCGCGCAATCGCGGTAGTCCAGGCCGTAGGTCGCCCGCGCCTCCTGGACGGCGTACGCGACGCGGAGGGCCTCGTGCCGCTCGTCGAAGCACCGGATGACCGCGGGCTTGATTTCCGCCGGCCGTTCGCACCATAAATCCTTGGCGTAGCGGCCGGGGCGGTTAAATTTAATAAGGGCGTTGGCGGCGTCGAGGACCCCCTGGTGCGAGCGGTAGTTCTGCTCGAGCGTATAGAACTCGGCGTCGGGGAATTCCTCGGCGAAGCGTTGGAAGTTGCGCGCGTCCGCGCCGCGCCAGCGGTAAATCGACTGGTCCGGGTCGCCGACGACGCATAACTGGCGGTACTTGGCGGCGAGGAGTTTCAATAGCCGGTATTGGGCGAGGTTCGTGTCCTGGTATTCGTCGACGAGAAGATATCGGTAGCGTTCCTGCCAACGCGCCAATACCTCGGGTTCGCGGGAAAAGAGCAGGGCCGGCTGCATTATAAGGTCGCCGAAGTCGTAGGCGTTGTTCTGGCGAAGGATTTCCTCGTAGGCGGCGTAAACGTCGGCTACGACCTCGCGGTAGCCGTCGCTCCGGGGGTAATCGGGGGCGGTTATCAATTCACGCTTCGCCGCCTCCAGGGCCGCGGCGAGGCGTTTGTAATGGAATTGTTCCGCGGGGAGGGTCCACTTGTCGACGATTTTTTTCAACGCGGCCTCGGTATCGGCCTGGTCGAAGATGACGAAGTTCTTGTCGGCCCGGCCTTGCGCGTAGCGGGTTTCGGCGCGGAGGATCCGGGCGCCGGTGGCGTGGAAGGTGCCGACGGTGACGGCAGGGCGGTAGCCCAGCGCCACTTCGAGGCGCCGCTGCATTTCCTGGGCGGCCTTGTTGGTGAAAGTAACCGCGAGGATGTTGGCCGGCGGTACGCGCCGGGCCGTGATGAGGAAGAGGATGCGCTCCGTGATGACGCGCGTTTTGCCGGAACCGGCGCCCGCCACCACGACCATGGGGCCGGCGGGGGCCTTTACGACTCGTTCTTGGGAGGGGTTGAGGTCGATTTTTTTCAAGGGGGTCATTTCCCGCAATAAAAACCGCCCTGGCGGGCGTTGCGCGCGTAAGGGGCGTTTCGTTTACGCGGTCACGACGTTTTCTTTTCGAGGATGCTGCCGAGGCCGATGTCCTGGGGTATGCCGTCGGACCCGAAGAGTTGCTCGAGGACCTTATTGTGACGCCGGACGGCGGCGATCTTGTTCGATTGATCCTCCGCGGCGTGCAGCACCTGTTCTTTAACCTCGGCGAGCGCGACGATGAGGTTTTTCTTGCCGAGGTCGTCGAGGTTTTCGATGTCTTCATCCAACTTCACGACGTCGATGCGGTCGTCCTTAAATTTAATTACGTCGACTTGGGGGTACCGCTCGGCCTGCTCGGCGACGCGGTCGGGCAACGGCTTATCCTGTTTGACGGCGTTGTACAGGCCGTTGGGTTTATCGAAGTTGTCGAGCAAGGCGTTTACGAAGAGGGCCAGGACGCCGACGTTGGTCTTGGCGGCGGAGGCGTCCCCCTTGCCGTCGTGTTTCTTCAGGGGCTCTTCGACGCCCTTAAGGAATTCGCGCAAGCTCTTGACGTGGGCTTCTTCTTCCTTCGTCGGCGGCGCCGGTTTCTCTTCCGGCGAATGCACCTCCAACAGCCCCGATTCTATAAGCGTGAATGTTATTTGGGTAGTCTTGAGCTCCGAGAAGCCCGTCTTCTCGGCGAGGGCCGCTACGCTCAACTCGCCGTTGACCAGCGATAATACTTTCCACTCGTGAGCTTGCAGCGTAATATTGCCCGTTTTATCGCCGGGCCCCGCGGCGAACGAGACGATGTAATCGGACTTGGGGACGACCTTGCGGAGTTTGGTCCATTCGTCGAGGCGCCGGACCGCCTCCATGATCAAGTTCTGGCAGTCGAGATCGATGGTTTTTAACTGCGTCACCGCGTCGGTGTCGAAGGTAAAGCGCCCTTCCCGCCAGTTGAAGGTTTCGTAGACGGCCTTCTCGCCGTCCATGTCGCCGACTTCGGCGTGGACGGCCTGGCCCCGTTCGAACCAGATTCGAGCGGTGACGTCGTCGGTGGTGATGGAAAGCAGGCCGGTCCGCGAGCCCATGTTTATGAGTTGCAGGACGTCGGCGAGCGGGAAATCCTCTAGGTTGCCGTCTAAGCCCATAGCGGTAATTTGAAAACGGCGGCTTGCGACAGCGCCCCCGACACCGCCGCCGGCCGCCGGCAACAGCCCCGAGGTTTACTATCGCGCCGTTTGACGCGAGAGGTGCGCGATAACGAGTTTGGAAATGGCGCGCAGCGAGTCGAAAACGCCGATGCCGGTCGTCGCGATCGACTCGAAGCACGGAACCCGGTCTTTGTTGAGCGCGGCTTCGAGCTGTTCTACGGGTGAGCAGTTCGGTAAGTCACGTTTGTTGTATTGAATTATATACGGTATGATGTCGAGGTTGTAGCCTTGGAGTTGGAGGTTCTTCTTCATGTTTTCGAACGATTCGATGTTTTCGTCGAAGCGGTTGCGTTGGGAATCGACGACGAAGACGATCCCGTCCACGCCCTTCAGGATGAGTTTCCGCGACGCGTCGTAGTGGACTTGGCCCGGCACGGTATATAGATGGAAGCGGGTTTTAAAACCGTTAACCGTACCCAATTCCAGCGGGAGGAAATCGAAGAAAAGGGTCCGGTCGGTGTCCGTGGCCAACGAGACCATCTTCCCCTTGATATCGTGCGGAAGCTTTTCGTGGATATAGAGGAGATTGGTCGTTTTGCCGCAGAGACCGCAGCCGTAATAAACGATCTTGCAGTTTATCTCGCGCGATGAATAGTTGATCAACGACATATCAGTTCCCCCGGCTGCGGAAGGGAAGCCATTAATCCTTGAAGAGGTTGTCTATCTCGCTTTCGGCGACGCTCGAGAATGTGTCGCCCAGCGGCGACGGCACTTCGCCGCCGCGTTCGGCGACCTTCTGGAAGATGCGATTGAATATGGCCGATAATTCTTCCACCGCCTTTTTTACGCGAAGCCGGACGAGGCCCAAAGTCGTCTTGTTGTCGAATACCACTACCAGGATAACGCGCTTGGCTACGATCGATAAATGGATCGATTCGGTGGTGCCCTGGTGGAAGAGCACCGAGAACTCTTCCTGGCCGAGGATCCTGGAGAGCTCGCTGGTCGCGGCGTAGTTGCCGGCCGATAACGAAGCGAAGGACAACGAGTCCATGTTTTCCGTATCGCCCTGGCTCGAAACCAACTGGCCCGACCGGTCCACGAGTAAGGCGAACTTGGAGTTGGTCTCGCGGACGAGGGTCGCCAAGATTTCGTTTATGCTGGTATAGTCTTCTTCAAAAAGTACGAGTTCAGCGCCAGGCATAAAACCTCACCTCGCGTATAGCGAGCAAAGACCCGGTCCGCGGCAACGCATCTGATAAAAGCCGCTAAGATTACGTTTTATCGGCCACTTGTTAACTTTTTCCATTAAAATATAAAACCTTTACCAAGTCAAGATTTTTTTAACCGCAAAATCGTCGCCGGGGCCTTCGGCGCGCGTCGACGCGCGTCGTTTCCGCGGGGACTCCTCTCGCGGGGGAGGGCCGGGGCCCTATGCCTTTTCCCGCGCCGCGCATACCGCGTCCACCCGTTCCGCTAAAAGCTCGGCCCCTTTACTTTCGAATAACCACACGGCACGGCGGCGGTAAGCTTCCCGGGCGGCCTTTTCGCCGGTTAAGGCGCCGAGTTCCAGATAGGATTCGGCGGTTACGAGCCAAAGGCCGAATTCCCGCGCCGCGGCGACCGCGGCCCGCAAGTATGTGGAAGCGCGACCGGCGTCTCCCTCGGCCCGAAAGAGGGCCCCCGCCGTCTCGTTGTAGCCGGCTGCGAAGACCTTGGACCCGCGGGCCCGCCGCTCGAGTTCGGGGCGCCCCACGACTTCGCGGCAGCTCTGTAGCTCGCGCCGCGCTAACGCCGCCCGGGCGGCCAGGAGGCACGCCTCGCCGTATAATGAACCCGGCCCCGTACGGCCGTATTCGTCCGCCGCGGCGTAGGCCAGAGCGTACGCCGCGTCGTAATCCATATCGGCGAAGTACGCTTTCGTAGCCTCGACCACCTTAATATCCGCCGTCGCAGCCTCCGCTTCTCCCTCGGAGAGCTCGCGGCCTTTTGCGAGTAGGGCGTCGTAGCCGGCGATGTCCCCCGCGAGGAGCTTCGCGACGGAGAGACCCAACGCCGCTCGAGCCGCGCACGAATCCAGGCCGTAGTTTTCGGCGGTTCGCAGCGCGGAGCCGAAATTATTTTCCGTTGTGGCGAGGTCCTCCGTCAGGAAATCCAACCGGCTTTCGGCCAAAATAGTTTCGCATTCTCGCTTCGTATCGCCTATGAGGTGGAACACCCGACGGCTGGTCTTCAACAACTTCCGCGCTTTGGGTAATCGGCCGCATTCGAAGATGACGGGCGCGAAAGCCAAGCCCATTTCGGCGGCCGCTATCGGTTTGCCGGCCTTCTCGGCCAAAGCCAATCCCTCGTCGGCCGCTCTGGCGGCTGCGGCTACGTCGCCGGTACGGTATCGCAAATCTCCGAGCAAGCTATACGCGCGTACGTTCTTCGCGCGTTTGGCTTTTATCGATTTCTCCAATTCGTAGACGGCCTTGGCCGTATCGCCCTTCTGGAGCAGGAGCTCGGCGATGGCGATTTCGATGTCGGCGATTAGCGAATTGCTCCGTGACCGTACGGCTTTTTGCAAAGCCTGGATAAGGGATTTTTCCGATTCGCGAAAGTAGTTTCGTAGCAGATAAACGCGGCCTTGGGTGTACAACTTGTAGGCGTCGAGGCGGTCGTCGCCCGGGGCCACTTTCTCCAGGTCGCTCAGCGCCGCGGCTACCAGGCCGGCTTCTTGAAACGCTTCGGCCCGAGCGAAGAGGAGGCGGGAGAGGCGCCCCTTTTTTATTTCGTCGGAGGGTTGAGCTTTTTCCAATTCGCGAATTATGGCCGTCAGCTGGTCCACGGCGTCGTACGGCGACCCCAACCACCGGGCGCGCGTGACGTTTTCGTAGGCGTTATCGTACGCCGCGGCCAAATTCCCGGCGTCCAGTTCCAACGTTGCGCGCGCCGAAAATTCGTCGGGGTAGCGCGAGGCTGCGAACCGGGCCGCGATTTCTGCGGCTTCCCGCCTGTCTTCGGCGTTCGGCGCGGCGGCGGCGAGGAAGGCCGCGGTGAGGTGCGGCGGGACGATGAGACGTTCGTCGCTTCCGGCGAGCGTCGGCCGCAATAACCCGAGCTTGTAGGTTTTGTAGCGCCAGGATTCGACGGCCACGCCGGTCGTTCCTAAAGCGTCGACGGCGAGCGCCGAAACGTCTTCGTCGCTCAACGGTATCCCTATCGTGGCGAGGGCCGCCACGGCTCGGAGCCACGGCTTTTCGAAATCGCGGAGGCGGCGGGCGACGACGGCGGCCGAGTCCAGCGTGCCTTCGGCCGCCAGGGAGCGAACCTTTAAGTCGGGTTTTTCTTGCGAGAGCAGCCAAAGTTGTTCCCATAAGCCCGGGTTGCCGTTGCTCGCCGCGAACAGGGCCGGCAACGATTCGCGGTTGTAAGCGGCGCCGGAGGATTCCGC
>DATKXQ010000268.1:0-2984 GCA_035528975.1 bacterium | reverse complement strand
TTTTTATCTCGTCAACGGCGACGGCTCGCGCCGTCGCGACCCGCCGGTCGCGCCGGCCGAAGTGGTAGCCCGGGCGCGGACGCTGGTCAAAGAGAACGGCCGGACCGTGCCGCTCCGCACGCTGCGCAGCCGCCTCGTCGGGGCCGCCCTCGCGTCGGTATCCCGGGTGGAAGACGCCGTGACGGACGCCTTTTACCCGCCGCCCCTACTCGTCCGCAAAATGTTCTACCTCTCCTCCCGCGTCCTCTGTTTGCTCCTCGGCGCCTAGTAACCGTCGCCCGCGAAGCTCAGCTGCAGCACGTCGCCGTTGTCCTGGTCGACGAGGTAGATATTGCCCTGGGCCGTGACGGTCAGGCGGCCCGGGCGGACGGCCTGCTTCAATTTCTCGGTCAGGCGGGCGAAGTCCACCATGCCGAGGTACGTCCCGTCGACGTCGAAGAACTGGAGGCGGTTGACGTCGCCCGCTTCGGCGGCGACGACGACGCCCGGCGCCCCGGCCGGCACGCCGACCCCCACCTCGCGGAGGCGCGACGCCAGGTTCCCCGAGCGGTCGACGGCGAGGGCGAAGACCCCCTTGAAGCGGCCCGCGTCGCCGGCGGGCCCCGGGCCCCCCAGCGACCGCACGTACGTCCCCGCGGCGTCGAATTTGTGGACGACGCTGTTGCCGGCGTCGAGGATGTAGATGTTGCCGGTTCCGTCCGCGGCGACGTCGCGGGGGTCGGGTTCGTAGGTGGGCGCGCCCCCCGTGGCGTCGAGCGGGATCTCCAGGCCGTCGAACTCGCCCGCGGCCGTGAAGCGCTGGACGCGGCGGTTCATGCGTTCGGCCACCAGGATGCGGCCTTCGCCGTCGAGGGAGGCCGCGACCGGCTCGTTGAAAGCCCCTTTGACGTAGCCGAGGATGGGGGCGCCGTCGGCGTCCCGGCCGCCGATGAACCCCAGCGATTTGCCGGCGGCGTCGAAAACTTTCACGGCGTGGGCGGGGGAGTCCACCACGAACACCCGGCCGTCCGCCGAGACGGCGAGGTCTGCCGGCCCCTCGAGCTGGTCGGGCGCTTCGCCCGGGCCGCCGAGCTCGGCGACGAACACGAACTTCTTAGACTTGCCGTCATATACCCGCACCGTTTTGGCCTGGCCGTCGAGAATATAAAGCCGCGCGGCCGCCACGTCCACCGCGAGCGGGAGGCCCGATACTATGTTCCGGGCGCGGAGCGAGATAATTTTACACTTGCCCTCGAGGTCGCGCAGCGGCTCGAGCGTCCCGGTATCCACCGTCTCCTTCAATTTTTTAAGGCGCACGTCCGGGGCGTCGAGCGGGTAGACCTTGACGCGATTGCGGCCTCCGTTCTTGGCCTCGTAGAGCGCGAGGTCGGCGACCTGTATCAGCGTCTCGGCGTCGCCGCCGTGGCCCGGGAAGAGCGATACCCCCGCGGAGCAGGTGGGCGAGACGAACTTCCCCGCCGATTTGTCCACCCAGATCTTTATCTTTTCCGTCTTGGCGCGGATATCCTCGGCCGCGGCCAACGCCCGTTCGGCGTCGGCACCGGGCACGACGGCTACGAATTCTTCGCCGCCCCACCGGCCCACCAACCACCCGTCGGCTAAAATATTAAACAGGCCTGCGAACTCTTGTAATACCAGGTCGCCGACGGGGTGGCCGTACGTGTCGTTGACGTTTTTAAAATGGTCCAGGTCGAAGACGAGGACCGCCAGGGGGGTGTTTTCCGCTCTCGCTCGTTCGAGGACGCGGCCAATACGAGGTAATAATCCTTGCCGTTTGTAAAGGTTCGTAAGGTGGTCGCGTTCGAGGTAATCTTTGTTGACGGCCTGGTAGAGTAAGTCCACGCATTTGCTCAGTAGGTCCGATTCGGCGGAGTTGAGGGACGGCGTCTCGAAGGCGTAGACGTCGAGCGTATAGCGGATCTCGTTGTTGGTGAGGACGAGCGGGTACGAGAGAATGGGGCAAAGAGGGGCCTTGCCCTTCTTGGGGACCGGCGTAGATTCTACGAGGGGGCTTTTTTTGAGGTCACGGCCCAGGACCGATAGGCGGCACGACCGGATAAGGGTTCTTTTTTCAAGTACCGAAAAAATATCCTTCACGACTTCGTCAAAGTCGAAGTCGCGGTTTATGCGTTCCTGCAAACTCAATAATTCCGGGTCGACTTCGCGCCGCGTCCGCGGGTCGAAATGAATATCCGTCATCGTTCCTCCTAATTAATTATATATTATGCCGGTCGCCGGCCGTTGTCAACGCCAAAGGAAGGAAAACCGCCTCCGAGAGGCGGTTTCGTGCGCGGCCGATTAAATCCAAACTCACCGGTGCTAGGCTTTTCCATTACCATTCTTACTAGGGTTTGCGTTCTATTTAGGTATCAAGGGGAGCAATAAAAACAAGGTTCCTTGCCGACGGCAACCGCCTCTTCGCGTGTTTCGCATCGGACAAGATTTTCCTCTTTGATCTTCGACGCGTACGGGCAACTAGGGTAGTGGAAACGGGAGGAGTTCACCGAGGAGACGTAACCTTCGCCGGCCGGGCCCCGGCCGGTTACTATTCCTTCGGCGCCTCGCGCGGCAGTTGCCCATATCGCGGCAAAATGGCGACGGAAGGCCTCGACGTACTCGGGGTCCTCCACGAACATCACCAGCTCGACGTTGCGTTCCTCCGCGGCGCGGGTCCAGTTATAACTTCCGACCGCGGCTCTTTTAGCGTCGAATATAGCGAGCTTGGCGTGGAGCAGGCCCGGCCCCTCCCGGTAGCGGATTTCCGCGCCGGCTTCGTTTAACGAATCTCCCTGGGCGTGGGGGTAACCTATTTGGCACTCGTCTAAAACGACGCGCACTCTTACGCCCCGCGCGCAAGCTTCTCTCAAAGCCTCGGCTAATTCGGCGGACGTAAAGAAATACATCTCGACGTCGATAGTTTCCCGCGATTCGTTTATAGCCTCTACAAGGGCCGAACTCGCGCCGCCGCCGGGGCTGAAGTAGAG
>DATKXQ010000267.1:0-3632 GCA_035528975.1 bacterium | reverse complement strand
GCGCGGTAGTCGAAGGCGCCGCCCGCCAGCTTGAACCGGAGCAAGTCGTCGGCGGTAAAAGAGAACAGCGGCGACGTCAGCGCCGCGACCAGCGCCGGCTCGTCGGCGGGGTTGTCCAGCGCCCGCGCGGCGGCGGCCATCGCCTTGACCTCCGGCCGGACGTAGAAGGTCCGGCCGCCGAGGGTGTAGAACGGCACGTCCCATCTCTCGAACGCCGCTTCCCAAATCGCCACCCGGGTGCGCGTCCTCAGCAGCAAGGCGAAGTCGCGGAAGGCTATGGCGCGCGACCCGTTCTCCTCCTTGTCGTAGACCTGGAATTCCGCGTCGTCCACCGCGCGCCGGACGAACGCCGCCACGGCCTGCGCCGCCTCTTCCTCGGCCGCGAACGGGCCGGCGGGCCCCGTGAGCAATTTCGCCGCCGGCGCCCCGGCCTGCCGCGCGCGCGTCTCCGGCGAGGGCACGAGCTCGCCGTAGGCCGGTTGGAAAGGCGGCTCGCCCGCGCCGAAGATGACTTCGAAGGAGTCGTTCACGAAGGTGACGAGGCCGGGCGCCGCGCGGAAGTTAGCGGTCAGTAGGAGGACCTCGCCCCCGTTTCGCACTATTACGTCCCGCGCGGCTTCGTACACCTCGACGTCGGCCCGGCGGAACCGGTAGATGGATTGCTTGGGGTCGCCGACGACGAAGAGCTTGCCGGGCACCAGCGCCGCGTCGCGCCAGTCGCGCGCCACGGCCCCCTCCTCGGCCAGGTAAAAAATAAGTTCGACTTGCAGGGGGTCCGTGTCCTGGAATTCGTCGACTAAGATGTGGCGGAAGCGCCGTTGGAAATATTGGCGGGCGTTGTCGTCCCGGCGCGCCAGGAGGCGAGCCGCGCGGAGCAGCAGGTCGTGGAAGTCGAGCACGCCCGCCTCCTCCTTGCGTCGCTCGAAGGCCTCCGCCGCGCCCCGGAGCCACGTCAGCAAAGGCGGCAGCAACGTCCGCCGACGCGCGTCGCACACGCGCTGGAGGGCGGCCGCCACGGGCTGCAAGTAGTTTTCATTCAACTCGTCTTTTAACTCGCCCGGGCTCCAGTTGCGCTTGTTTCCGCCGGCCTTCACGACCGTCCGGCAGGCCTCCTCCGCGTCGTCGGCGTCGACCGCCCGCGCCAGCGCCGCGAGGGACGAAAAAGCGCGGTAGCAGGCGTCCTCCGGGTCGCGGCAGCGGCCGCGGACCTCGTCGAAGCGAGCGCGGGCCGCGGCCACGGCCGAGCGAAGTTCGCCGAGGTCGACGGCGACGGCTTCGTAGCCGTCGACGCGGGCGACGTCGCGCTCCGCCACCAACGTCGCCACGGCGTCGCTCAGGCAATCTACGCGGGGCGCGCCGAAATGAGACCAGAGGTCGGCCCACGCCTCGGGGCCGCCGCGGCGGTCCGCCTCGGCCGCCAGCCACTCCTCCCACACCCCCCCGAACAGCACCGCCGCCGCTACTTCGTCGACGACCTCGAACGCCGGGTCCACGGCCGCCTCCACCGGCATCTCCCGCAAGAGCGACGCCGCGAAGGAGTGAATGGTCGATACGTGCGCCTGGTCGAAGCGTTCCAGCGCCCGCGCCGCCTGCTCGTCGGAAGGGTGGGCTTCCGTCCACGCCTCGAGCGCGGCGCGCAACCGGGCCGAGAGCTCCGCGGCCGCCTTCTCCGTAAAAGTTATGGCCACGAGCCAGGCGGGGTCGTAGGCCGGCGTCAAAAGCGCCTCCAGCGCCCGGTCGCACAGCAGCCGGGTCTTGCCGGTACCGGCGCTCGCCTCGACGAAGAGCGTCCGGCCCAGATCCCTGACGGCCTCGCGGGCCGCGCTATCCCGTAATTCCGGCGACATCCCTTTACCTATGTTATTTCTCTCAGCTCGAGCAGCCGCGCCGCCTCGGGCGCCGCCCACTTCTCGTCGCTTAAATAATTGCGGGCCGCGTCGCAAATGACCTTGCATTCGCAATAGCGGCAAACGTCCCGGCCGTTCCCCTCCCGGCCGGCGACGAACAGGCCGTCGCGCGCCAGCGCCAGCAGGCCGCCGACGAGGCGCCGCACCGCCCCCGCGTCCAGGGGCGTCTTTCCGCCCACGACGTACTTGCACTTCTCGCCCGCCTCGAGCGGGAAGCAGTACCCCGCCGGCGACGAGGCGACGTCGGCGCCGAAGAGCTCGGCGTACGCCATGAGATACAACGGCGGTTGGAGCTGGCGGCCGCCGTCCAGGTTACCCACGTACCCGGCCCGCCGGCCCGTCTTGTAGTCCAGGACCTTCGCGGCGCCGTCGCGCAGGTCGACGCGGTCGATGCGGCCGTGGACCTCGGCCGCCGCCGGCCGTTCCCCGCCGTTGCGTTCGCCGCCGCCGAGCTCCAAAACGAACGGCCTCCCCGACGAGGCGGGGTCGTCGCCGGCCGCGGGGCGCCGGCCGAAGCGGAGCTCGAAATAGGTGGGGCTCCACCCGTCAAGGCCGGCCAGGTCCGCGCGGACGAAAGCGGCGAGCTTCGCCGAAATCAGCCGGCGTTCCATCTCGAATACGAAAGGCCGCGAAAGCTCTCCCTCCTCCCGCGTCGCCGCCAGCGCTTCCTCCACCATGCGCGCCGCTTCCGCGTCGACGTCGTCGTCGGCGAGGGGCAAGCGGCCGCGGTACAGCTCGCACAGCACGTCGTGGACCACTCTCCCGCGCGCCAACGGCGACATCGCCAGGCGCTCCTCCGGTTCCTCCCACGCTTCCAATACCAGTATCCTCTCGAAGAAATATTTGCGCGGGCACGCCGCGAGCAACTCGAGGTCGGACGCGCCCACGGGAACCACCTCCCGGCCGTAGCGCTTCGCGAGGAAGCGCCGGCCCTCCGCGGAATCGATTACGCCGTCGAAGGCCGTCAGCCGGCCCGAGCGGGAGGAAGCCCTCGCCGCCGCCGCCGCGGCGCAGCGCGGGTCGGAAGCGGCGAGGTAGGCGGCTACCCGTTCCGCGCCCTCCCCGCCGACGCGGCCCGCCCAGTACTCGGCGTCGTCCAACGTCCCCTCCGGCATCGGCGCGTCCGACGCCCCCACGCGGCGGAACCACGGATGGGCCGAGGCCGCGCGGTCGAAATCCTCCGCGCCGAACTTGTAGCCCGCCAGCGCCCCCGCGACCTTCAACAGGTAGTGGGAGGGCAGCCGCTCGCGGCCGCCGCCGTCCAGGCGGTGGTAGGACAGGCACAGGAACTCGCGCGCCGCGCCGAGGGCCAGGTGGAAGACCAGGGGCTCCTCGGCCACGCGCTCGGCCCGGACGTTGAAGCGCCACCGGCCCGCGGCGCGGTCGTTGAACTCCGCCCGCTCGACGTCCAGCAGTATCGGGTCCTGGGCGGGCGGCCCGGGATAGACGCCCTCGCACGCCCCGGGGACGAAGACCGCGCTAAAGGAGAGACTGCGGGCCCGGTCGAGCTTTATTATATGGACGCCGTCGCGCTCGAACCGGCCGCGGCGCACCGTCTCCTCGGCCAGGCGCTGCGCGCACGTCTCGCAGAAGAGTTTTAAAGTGACCGGCCGCGCCACGACGTCGTCGTAGGAGGCCGTGCCGCGCAAGACCTCGACGACGGCCCCCGCCTCGGCCTTCTCCTCGAAGTACTTCGCGACGAGCTCGGCCGCCGGCGCCGCGAAA
>DATKXQ010000266.1:0-3030 GCA_035528975.1 bacterium | reverse complement strand
CGGTCGGGACGCTGCAGGGCGAGGTGACGGTTAAAATCCCGGCGGGCATCGGCGCCGGGAAGAAGATACGCGTGAAGAAGAAGGGGGTCCGGGACGAGCGGACCGGCCGCGTCGGCGACCATTACGTCGAGGTCCGCGTCGCGATACCCAAGAAGATGGACAAAGAACAGCAGAAGCTCTTCGAGCAATACGCCGCGGCGATGGGGTGGACGTAGGACGGCGAGCCGCGGGAGATTTCGGGGGTTCGACTTATGAGCGGGGTAAGGCGTCTCGGCGCGTCGGCGCTTCTCGTAATCCTGGCGGCGAGCGGCGCCGGTGCCTGGATCGTCGAGGACGTCCCGTACCGGCCCGCCGTCTCGGAGAACAAGGATTTCCAGCGGGGCATGACGTACTTCCCGGTCGACAGGATGTTGGCGCCGGGCTCCAAACAGTACGAGAACATCGACCGCATGCTCGCCACCGGCACCGAGTGGGTGGCGTTGGTGCCCGTCTGGTATCAGCGGAACAAGCGTTCCACGCTCATAGCTCCGGACCCGGACGAGACGGCCTCCGACCGGTGCGTGCGGACGGCGATCCGTTATCTCCACGAGAAAGGCGCCAGGGTGATGCTGAAGCCGTACGTCGACAGCGGCGACGGCACCTGGCGCGCGAATTTCGAGCCGACGAGCACGGCCGCGTGGTTCAATTCGTACCGGAGGTTCATGAACCACTACGCCGATATGGCGGCGGAGGAGGGCGTGGAGCTTTTGTGCGTCGGCTGCGAGTACAAGTGGTGCGACGCGGACGAGTACGACTACTGGGAAGTCGTCATAGACGCCGTGCGCTCGCGGTACGACGGCGAGCTGACGTACGCCGCCCACTGGAAAAATTACCGGGACGTGTGCCTCTGGAACCTGGTCGACTACGTCGGCGTCAACACCTATTTCCCCCTTTCCGACGAAGACGACGTCTCGCTGTCGGCCCTGGTGAAAACGTGGGACTACCAACTGGGCCGCATCGGCGGGTGGCGCCGCGACGCCCGTTTGACCGACAAACAGGTGATCCTTACGGAAGTGGGGTATCAATCCCGGCCGGCGTGTTGGAAAACGCCCGGTTTGACGATGGACGAGCGCGCGGACGCGAAGGCCCAGGATATCTGCTACAAGGCGCTCTTAATGACGGCGCCGGGGCGGTCCTGGCTCCGCGGCATCTACATCTGGTGCTGGGACAATTGGAGCCCCAACTCCGGCGGCGCCAAAGACAATACGTGGACGCCCAAGGGGAAACCGGCCGAGACGGTCCTCTCGGATTCTTATAAGAGTTACTGACGGCTTTCTGCGGCCTTGAACTCCGGCGGATGATGAACGCGGACGCAGGCGCGGCGCCCCGGCGCGGCGCGGCGGTGCTGGTGCCGCTCGCCGCCGCGGCGCTCTTTTTCGCGCTTTACGCCAGGACGGCCTGCCCCGCCGCGTATTGGCAGGATTCCGGCATCTACGTGCGCTCCGTTTGCCTCTTGGGCACTTGCTACGCGCCCGGATACCCGGCGTACCTCTGCTCGTCGTACTTATCCACGGCGCTGCCCGGGTTGGACGCCGTCGCCGGCCTGAACCTCTTCAGCGCGGCGGCGGGAGCGGCGGCGGCGTTCTTCGTCGCGCTGGCGGCCTTGCGGCTCTACGGCGGCAGCGCCTTCGCCGCCGCGGGCGCGGCGGTGGCCGCGCTGGCGCTGGGGACGGCGCCGGCGGTCTGGGCCCAGGCGACGGTGGCGGAGGTCTACACGCTGAGCCTCGCGTTGACCGCGGCCACCGTTTGGCTTCTTCTGACGTGGGGAGGGGGGCCGGACGACCGGGCGCTGTGGGGCGCGGCGTTCGTCTACGGCCTGGCGTGCGGCGTGCACCCGGAGCAGGCGGCTTTCCTGCCGGCGTACGCCGCGTACGCGTTGTGGGCCGGCGGCCGGCGGCTCCTTTCCGCGAGGACCCTGAGTCTGGCGGCGGCCGCTTTCGCGCTCGCCCTCTCGGCGTACCTCTATTTGCCCCTTCGGTCCGCGGCCGGCGTCGCGACGGACTGGGGCAAACCCGATACGCTCAAAAATTTCTACTCCCACGTCACGGGCAAGATGTACCGCGGGGAGCTGTTCGCGGCGTCGGCGGCGCTGGTCGCGGCGCGGGCGCGCACGGCGGCCGACGTCTTCTTCAGCCAGTTCGGGTGGCTCGGCTCGGTGGCGGGCGCGGCGGGGGCGATATGGTTGTTTCGCCGCCGGGTGCGGAGCGCGGTGTTGCTTTTCGGCGCGGCGGCCGTTTCGGCCGCGTTCATCCTGAACTACTATTCGGCCAATTGGCGGACGTGGTACACGGCTTTTTATATGGCGTGGGCTTTGGCCGGCGGCGCGTTCGTCGCGTGGGTTTGCGGCCGGGCGGCGAGGTGGCGCTTCGGCGCCGGCGTCGTCGCGGCGGGGGTCGCGGTCGTCGTCGCGGCGGTTGCCGTGCCGGCGCGCTTCGGGCCGGCGGACCGCGGCCGCTTCCCGTACGCCGAGGACGCCGCCGGCAACGTCTTCCGGGTGGTCGGCCGTCGAGCCGCGTTCATACTCAGTTACGAGGGGAGCGCGGTGACGGGGCCCATGGCGGCGCTCGTAACCGCGGCCTACGCCCGCCCGGACGTGTTTTTGATCGACGCCGCGGGGACGCGCCAGTTCCGCGACTTCTTCGAGCTGGCCGGCGCCGCGTACCGGGATTCGTCCGACGACGTCACGCCGGACGAGTACGTCGCGGCCTTTATGACGTTGGTGCGAGACCGGCGCCGCGACTACTACATGCTCTACCCGTTCGCGCCGCCCCGGTACTTCGGCTACCGCTACGAGAAGCGCGGCCGGATCTGGCGGCTGGTCCCGCCGGGCGAGGCGCCGGCCCGGGACGACTGGTGGCGGCTGTACCGGCGCCGCGGCGTCGAGCCGACGTCGCCGGCGTACGTCGACTACTGGACCGGGACCTACCTCGGCGTCCAGTACGTCGACGAGGCGCGGGACCGGGAGGCGGAGGGCGACGACGCCCGGGCCGC
>DATKXQ010000265.1:0-2234 GCA_035528975.1 bacterium | reverse complement strand
GATATACGGCGAGGCCGGCAACGGCATGCACGTCCACCAGTTTCTGGGTTCGGCCGAGCGCTCCGCCTTCTTCGACGCCGACGGCTACGGCGGCCTGGGCGACCTCGGCCGGCACTTCATGGGCGGCGTCCTAAAGCACGGCCGCTCCCTCTCCGCCTTCACCAACGCCGCCACCAACTCCTACAAGCGGCTCGTCCCCGGGTACGAGGCGCCGGTGCGGCTCTTCTACTCCATCGGCAACCGCTCCGGGACGATACGGATACCGAAGTACGCCGGCCGCCCGGAAGAGGCGCGGTTCGAATACCGGCCGCCGGACGCCACCTGCAACCCCTACCTCGCCTTCGCCGCCATGCTCATGGCGGGCCTCGACGGCGTAGTGAACGAGATCGACCCCGGCGACCCCGTCGAGGAAGACCTGGCCAAGATGTCGAAGGCGAAGCAACGGCGCATCCCGTCGCTGCCCAAGTCGCTGGTCGCGGCGCTGGACGACCTCCGGCGGGACCGCGACTATCTGCTCGCCGGCGGCGTCTTCACCGAGGACATCATCGACGCGTACGTCGAGACGAAGATGGAACACGACGTCCGCGCCCTCGACCGGAGGCCGCACCCCCACGAATATATACTGTATTTCGATATGTAGACGTGCGACGACTCGACGGAGGCTCCCCTATGTTGAAGAATTTAACGGCTGTGATCGTGCTCGCGCTCCTGGGCGGCTCGGGCTGCTGGTACGGGACCTTCATGAGCCCGCGCGCCGTCGGCACCGGCAAGGTCCGCCTCCGCGCCGTCGGCGATTTCCCGGCCTACCTCAACGCCCACGACCGCGAGAAGGACAACGCCAAGGTCCCGGGCCCGGAGGGAAAAGAGGTGACGCCCGGCTTCGGCGACGGTTTCGCCAACGCGATGATCACGTACGGCGCCGGGCCCCGCTTCGACATCGGCGTCCAGGGGAACCTCTACTCCGCCGGCATCCACGCGAAATGGTGCGCCGTCGTCCGCCCCGAGACCAAGAAGAAGGGCATGGACTTCTCGCCCATCCTCTTTCTCAACTACATCTTCGATACGCAGCGCATCGCGCCCAAGCTGTCGCTCGTGGGCGGGGTGCCCATCAGCCGCATCGCCGAAGCGTACATAGGCTACGAGGGGTTCTACGGGCCGCAGATGACGCTAATGGACGACGTGTTCGCGGGCCGCATCGACTTCAAGGACGTCGGGAAGCAGGAGCTCTACCAGGATAACATCTTCATCGGCGTCGATTTCAACTTCAAGGACATCGGCTTCACCACCGAAATAGGTTATCCCATAAACCGCAACGACCGCGACAAGTCGAGCGCGATCTGGTTCGGCATCGGCCTCTATTACGGCGAGCTTCTCAAGGGCTTGTTGTAACGGCCCGAAGACGGCCGGGCGCGGCGCACTCGGTTGAACCGTATAAAAGAAAACCCCGCCCACAGGGCGGGGTTTGTTTTTAACTATCGCCGTTAATGCTTTACCTACGTGCCGACGCCGCGGTTGACTTCCTCCAGCGTGTACGTATCGCCGCGTTCAAAATCTTTTCGGCTGCCGGCGGTTTGGGTTTCCGCGTCCTCCAACTGGTCGCCCCGCGCGACCTTATCCGCGAAATATAGGACCTCCCGGATCGCGTCCTCGTCCAACGCTACCGCTTTTTCTAACAGCCGGCCTAATAATTCTTGCTTCGTCATATGGGTCACCCGATACATTATAGCATTTTTATAAGGAGGCGGTAACTCCGAAAACGATAATGAATCCCTCCGCCCGTAAGACGAAGCTTGACGCGCGCGAGGCAATCTGTTAATAATCGAACCTGCGGCGTCCCGATAGTAAACGCCTTTTGTTATATGAAACTCAAAGGCCACCACATCATCCTGCTGCTCATCATGGTCGGCATGCTCGCCGGCGGCGTCTGCGGCTGGGCCTTCGGCGAGAAGATGCTCGCCGTCAAGTTCCTGGGCGACCTCTTCCTCAACGCGCTGAAGATGATGATCGTGCCGCTCATCGTGGCGTCGATGATCTCGGGGGTGGCGTCGCTGGGGGACGTCCGGCGCCTCGGCCGGACGGGCCTCGTGACCGTCGGCTACTACTTCCTGACCACCGGCGTCGCGGTCGGCATCGGCATCTGCCTCGCCAACATCATTAAGCCGGGCGTCGGCGTGACGCCCGTGGCGCAGGAGCTGCCGTCGATGGTGGGGGAGAAGACGTACTCCGTCGTCGAC
>DATKXQ010000264.1:0-4115 GCA_035528975.1 bacterium | reverse complement strand
CTCGGCGCCGCCCCGGCCGAATAGGAATTTATTTACGTGTAAGATGCGCACTTAGTCGTTGCGCGTCCGCGCGCGGGAGCGGAACTCGTAGTACGTCAGGACCGATTGCGCCGCGTCCAGAAAACAAGCCAGGAACCCGGCCCAACCGTCCAGAAAACCCAACTTGAACACATAGCGCCGCCAGAACCGTACGCCGGGGCGCAGCATTATATACCAGAGGTCGCGGCCCGGGCTCGGCCGCAGGCCCCGGCGCGCCAGGTAGTCGGCGCCGGCGGCGACGTAGAACGGCAACTTGCGGAGGTAGCCGGCGACGGTGGGGTACGTCCGATGGTAGAGGGGCTCGGCCAGCCGGCCGACGGGGCCGTCCACGTTCAGCCGTTCGTGCACCGAGACGCACGGGAAACTCGCCCGGCCGCGGCGGAACAACCGCAGCTGGTAGTCGGGATACGCGCCGCCGTGTTTCAAATATTTCCCGAAGTAATTATTCAAACGCGGGAACTCGTACGCGACGTACGGCGCATCGGCGACGGCCGCGGCCTCGATGGCGGCCGCAAGCTCCGGCGTGACGCTCTCGTCGGGGTCGAGGTACAATATCCAATCGCCGCGGCAAGCGTTAAAAGCGACGGTTTTGTTCACGTTCAAATTGAAATCGTTCTTGACGGGGATCACGACGGCGCCGGCCCGGCGCGCGACGTCGGCGGTATCGTCCGCGGACTCGGCGTCGGCGACGACGATTTCGTCGGCGAAGGCGACGGTCTCGAGGAGGGCCGCGAGGTCTCCGGCCTCGTCGTGGGCAAGGACCGCGGCGGATATATGAGGAGATTCCACTTGCACCTAATTTTGGTTTATGCTAAAATCCGCTTTCTTGAAAGGAAGTCGCCATGTCTTATAGATGCGAAATATGCGGCAAGCGGCCGATGTTCGGCAATTCCATAAGCCACGCCCACAACGTCACGAAACGCAAGTTCATGCCGAACCTGCACCGGATACGCGTGCGCGCTAACGGCCGCGTAAGACGCCTGCGCGTATGCACCCGCTGCCTGAAAGCGGGTAAGGCGCTCAAAGCGTAGCGAACGCCGCACCGCGACGAACGGCCCGCGAGCGGGCCTTTTTTTATTTTACGGCCGGTCCCCCGTTAGGTCAAGCCAATTCTACGCTTGACATTTTACGGGGCTCCTTTATAATCTTTAGCAAAGGCCGCCGCAGCGGCCTTTTTACCCAGCTTCGACCATGCCCCAACGCAACGACAAAAGCTCCTCCCCCCGGCGGGTGCTGGTGACGGGCGCCGCCGGCTTCATAGGCTCGAGCCTCGCCGACGAGCTTCTGGCGCGGGGCTACGAGGTCCTCGGCGTCGACAATTTCCTGAGCAATTACGGCCGCGAAATCAAATGGGCTAACCTGAGCGCGGCTCGCCAACACCCGTCTTTCGCATTCCGCGAACTAGACCTCGCCGAGGACGACCTCGACGAGTTGGTGGCCGGCGTCGACGCGGCCTTCCACCTGGCCGCCCGACCGGGGGTGCGCGATTCCTGGGGCCGGCACTACGGGGAATATTTGACCCACAACGTCCTCGCCACGCAACGCCTCCTGGAAGCGCTGCGTCTCCGCGCGGAAATCCCGTTGGTGTTCGCCTCCTCCAGCTCCGTCTACGGCGACGCCCCCCGCTTGCCTATCGCCGAGGATACGACGCCCGCGCCGGTCTCGCCGTACGGCGCGACCAAACTCGCCGCCGAAGACCTCGTGCACTTATACGTCAAGAGCTACGGCCTCCGGGCCGTGGTCCTGCGCTACTTCACCGTCTACGGCCCCCGCCAGCGGCCCGATATGGCGATCCACAAATTCATAAGGGCGATCCTGGCGGGCGACGCGATAACGCTGTACGGCGGCGACGACGAGCGCCGCGACTTCACGTACGTCGGCGACGTGGTGAAAGCCACGGCCGACGTCCTGGAAAAAGGCGTGCGCGAGGGGACGTACAACGTCGCCTCGAGCCGAACCGTGACGCTGGCCGAGCTGACCGCGGCCCTCGAGGAAGTCCTGGGCCGGAAGGCGAACGTGTCCCGCGCGCCCCACCAGCGCGGAGACGTGCGCGCGACGCACGGCGACGTCGCGGCCCTCAAGCGCGCCATCGGCTACGCGCCGAGCACGACGCTCGCCGACGGCCTCGCGGCCCAGGCGGCCTGGATGACGGGCGGCGCGGCGGCGAAGGCCGCCCCGGCCCGAGCCGCGAGGCCCCGCCGGAAACCTCCCACCACCGCTTTATCCGTAATTATTGTGAACTACAACGCCGGCCGGCTTATCCCCAAGTGCATAGATTCCTGCTGGAAGAACGCGCCCGCGGACGGCGAGATGGAGGTACTCGTCGTCGACAACGCGTCGACCGACGGCTCGGCGGAGGCCCTCGCCGTCCGGGACGACATCATATTCATACGCAATCGCCAGAACTTCGGCTACGCCGCCGCCAATAACCAGGGAATCGCGCGCGCGGGGGGCGACTACCTGCTCCTCCTCAACCCCGACGTCGAGGTGGGGCCGGGCGTCTTCGACGAGCTGATGGCCTTTTTGGACGAGAACCCGGACGCCGGCATCGCCGGCCCGGCGCTCGTCAACCCGTCCGGCCGTCTCCAGGAATCTTATCGGCGCTTCCCGAACCTGCTCCACCTCCTCGGAAATCGCCGTTCGATAATCTACCGCCTTTGGCCGCGCAACCCCTTTTCCCGCCAGGGTTTCTACCTCGATCTCGAGCTCGGCGGCGCCGTGAAGGTGGACTTCCTCGCGGGCGCGGCGATGATGTTCAAACGCGAGCTCGTCGACCTCATCGGGCCGCTGGACCCGAAATACTTTATGTACGTCGAAGACGCGGACTTCAGCCGGCGCGCGCGGGACGCGGGCTCCTACACCTACCTGCTGCCCCAGCTCACGGTCCTCCACCACTGGGGCGAATCCGCGGCCCGCCACCCCTACCGCATCGTGCTCATCCACCACATCTCCATGATGCGCTACTTCCGCATGCATCAACCGCTGCAGTTCGCCGTCTACCTGCTCCTGCTGCCCGCCGTGGGCGTGCACATGTTGTTCGAGCTCGCGTACGCGTGGCGCGCCACCCGTCGCCGCAAAAAACGGCTGGCGGCCGAAAACCGGGCGGCGGAGGCGGCCGAAGTCGGCGACGCCTCCGGCGGAACGTAGGCCGACGGGGAGACGACATGGCCCCGGCGAAGGGAAAGCGTTCTCGCAGGGCTCCGGGCCTCTTCTTGGCCGCGGCGTTCGCCGTCGCGGGGTCCAACCCGGCCGCGGCGGCGCTCCTGCTCGTCCCCATGGACGAGGCCCAGGCCGACCACCTCCGCGCCTACGGCGTGTGCTACGAGGCGCTGGCGGCCGGGGCCCGGGCGGAATGGCTGCTCAACTACCGCGGCGGGTCCTTCCTCCTCGCCGACTTCGAGGGCCTGGCCGCGCTGTGCGTGGAGCGGGGCGTCACGGCCGAGTATGTCGCCGACCCGGCGCCGATATACAACGTCGTCGAGGCGAACAACATGGAGGCGGTGCCGCTCACCAAGGCGCCGCGGGTCGCGCTGTACGCGCCGCCCGACGAGGAGATGTGGGACGACGCGGTGATGCTCGCCCTCGACTACGCGCAGATCCCCTACGACGTTATCTGGAACGACGTCGTCCTGAGCGGCGGCCTCTACCAGTACGACTGGCTCCACCTCCACCACGAGGACTTCACGGGCCAGTTCGGGAAATTTTACGGCTCCTTCGCCGGCACGCCGTGGTACGAGATGATGGTGGAGCGGTACCGGGCGGAGGCCGCGGCCGCGGGCTACCCCTCCGTCGCCGCGTACATGGGCGCCGCGGCGGAAGCGATCGAGCAATACGTGGCCGCCGGCGGTTTCCTCTTCGCGATGTGCTCCGCCACCGACACGCTGGACATCGCGCTGGCGGCGCGCGACTGCGACATTGTCGCCAGCGAGTTCGACGGCACGCCGGCCGACGCCGGCCTGAAGGAGCGCCTGGCCTACGAGCGCACGCTCGCCTTCACCGACTTCGACGTCATCCCCAATCCCTATATTTACGAATACTCCGACATCGACACGCCGCGCTCGATCTCGTGGTCGGTG
>DATKXQ010000263.1:0-5592 GCA_035528975.1 bacterium | reverse complement strand
AAGTAAAAGGTCCCGCGGTAGTCGTCTTTCTCGACGTTGTACGCGATGAAGTCCAGCGCGGTCGGGGGCCGGTCGAACTCGCGCGCCACCTCGACGCCGAGCTCCGGGTGGCGGAAGACGGCGTAGTCGTCCACCGTGATGCGGCAATCCGCGGCGACCACCTGGCCGTCGGCGGCCACGACCAACGGGTTGATCTCCGCGGCCCGCGCCTCGCCGCCCTGCGCCACCCGCCACAGCTTGACGAGTACGTCGGCGACGCCGACGAGCTCGCGGCCCCGCAGGCCCGCGCCCCGCGCCAACTCCCGGGCCTCGTACCCCGCCAGACCCTCCGCCGGGTCGATATAATGGCGCACGACGGCCTCCGGGTGCTCCGCGGCGATCTCCTCGACGCCGGTGCCGCCGACGGCGGAGAACATCAGCAGCGGCCGCCGGGCCTCGTTGTCGACGATTATGCCGGCGTACATCTCGCGGGCGATATCCAACTTCCGCTCCACGAGGACTATGTCGCACCGCTGGCCTTTTATATCCCGGCCTAACATCTCGCGGCCGGCGAGCCGCTCTGCCGTTCGGGCGTTCTCGGCGAATTTTATACCGCCGGCGGCCGCCCGCCCCGTAACGAAGACCTGCGCCTTGAGGACGACGGGGCCGCCGACCTCCTCCGCTATGACGCCGGCCTCGGCGGCGGAGCGCGCGGGTCGGCCGGGGGGCACTTTAATACCCGCCCGTTTCAAGAGCTCTTTGCCCTGATATTCGTACAGCCGTACCATATCGCCGGAGTTCGACTCGAGCCGGGGCCCGAACTTCGCGCCCGCGGCGCCGAACTGCGGGGGGATTATACGATTTCGGCGCCCGAGGCCGCAACAGAAAAGGCGGCCGGCCGGGCGGACGGGGCGGAAACGCGCCTAAAGTAACTTCGCAACCGGGCTTCGGTTTTCTTTTGACATATATCGATATATAATGTTATATTCGAAAAATAGAGGATGCGGCTCGACAAATTCTTAGTAGTAGCGCGCCTGGTAAAACAGCGGACGCGGGCTAAAGAGCTTTGCGAAGCAGGCCACGTGAAGATCGGCGGCCAAAACGCGAAAGCGTCCCGCGGCGTCAGGGTCGGCGAAATAGTCGAGTTGACGCTTCCCAACCGATTGCTCACCGTGCGCGTCGAGGCCGTGCCGACTTCGAAATCGGTACCCAAAGCTGAGGCGCCGACGCTATATGAAATAGTGGCGGAAGAGCGAACGGGCCCGCTTAAATGAGCGAAGATACGAAAAAGACGTTGGACCAGATCGCGGCGCTTCGGAAAGCGGCCGAAAAGGCCGCGGCCTCGGTGGACGGCCCCGAAGCGCTCGAGCGCTGGCGGGTGGAGTTCCTGGGCCGCAAATCGGCGCTCACCGGCCTGAGTAAAAAGCTGGGCTCGCTGGCCGAGGAGGACAGGCCGGCGGTAGGCCGGGCCATCAACGAGCTGCGCGCCGAGCTCGAAGGGCGGCTCGCGACGCTGCAAAAAAAAGCCGCCCCGGAGGCCGGCGAAGGAACCGACGTAGATTATTCCCTCCCCGGCGTACGGCCGCCGACGGGCTCGCTCCACCCCCTCACGAAGACCTACTACGAAATCGCCGATTTCTTTACGACATTGGGCTTCGCTATCGCGCACGGCCCCGAAGTCGAGGACGATTTCCACAACTTCACCGCTCTCAACTTCCCGCCCGACCATCCGAGCCGCGACACCCAGGATACGCTGTACGTGAACGACGAGCTCCTTCTTCGCACGCATACGTCGCCGGTGCAAATCCGCGTGATGTTGGCGCAGAAGCCGCCGCTGCGCGTTATCGTCCCGGGACGCTGTTTCCGCGCGGACGCGGTGGACGCCTCCCACTACCCCGTATTCCACCAGGTGGAAGGGCTGCTCGTGGACGAGACGGTCTCGCTCGGCGACCTCAAGGGGACGCTCGCGGCGTTCGCGGAATACGTCTTCGGCCCGGGGACCAATATGCGGTTCCGCCCCCACTTCTTCCCCTTCACCGAGCCCTCGGCGGAAGTGGACGTATCGTGCGCCGTGTGCGGCGGCGACGGCTGCGGGACGTGCGGCGGCAACGGGTGGCTCGAGATCGCGGGCGCCGGCATGGTCCACCCGAACGTCTTCCGCAACGTCGGGTACGACCCGGAACGGTGGGCCGGCTACGCCTTCGGCATGGGCGTGGAACGCATCGCCATGTTGAAATACGGCATCGACGACATTCGTCTTTTCTACGAAAACGACTTCGCGTTCCTGAAACAATTCTAAGCCGATGAAATACAGCCTCAAATGGCTTCGCGACTACTGCCCGGCCAACGTGCCCGCCGCCAAACTGGCCGCACAGCTCACCATGACGGGCCTCGAGGTGGAGTCGATAAGCAAGGCCGGCGACGACGTGATCTTCGACGTCGAGGTGGTCCCCGTGCGCAGCGATTGCCTCTCCATGATCGGCCTCGCGCGCGAGATCTCTTTCCTCACCGGCGCGCCGCTCACCCTCCCCCCCGTGTTGATAAAAGAGGTACACGTCCCCAAAGAGCTCTCTGTCGACGTCGAACTCGTCGCCTCCGATCTGTGTCCGCGTTATTCCGCGCGCATCGTAACGGACCTCAAGGTGGGGCCGTCGCCGCCGTGGCTGGCCGAACGGTTGGAGGCGGTCGGCGTCCGCTCGCTCAACAACGTCGTCGACATTACGAACTTCGTCAATTTGGAAACGGGGCAGCCGCTCCACGCCTTCGACCTGGCCAAACTGCGCGGCCGCAAGCTCGTCATCCGACGGGCCGCGGCCGGCGAAAAGCTAATCCTCATCGACGACCGCGAGCTGGAACTTTCGACCGAGGACCTGGTCATAGCCGACGCCGACGGGCCGTTGGCGCTCGCCGGCGTGATGGGCGGCCGCGATAGCGAGGTCTCGTCCTCGACCGAGGCGGTCGTAATCGAGAGCGCCCACTTCGACGCCGTGAGCGTCCGCCGGACGGCGCGCCGGCACGGCCTCGCCACCGAATCCTCCTACCGCTTCGAGCGGGGCACGGACCCCACGGCCACGCTGGCGGCCGCGGACCGCGCCGCGGCGCTCATGGCCGAGCTGGCCGGCGGGACCGTACTGGCCCCCCCCGCCGACAAGGGTAAAACGGAATGGTCGCGGCCGGCGATAGTGCTACGGCCCTCGCGGGCCAACATGCTGATGGGCACGAGCCTCACCGGCGAAGACATGGCGGTCCTGTTGCGGCAGCTGTACTTCGAGGTGGGCCTCGACCGCATGGAGAACCTCGTCATCTCCGCGCCGCCTTTCCGGCGGGACGTAAACTCCGAAATCGACGTCGCGGAGGAAGTGGCCCGCGCCTACGGCTACGACAACGTCGAGGCGACGCTGCCGGGGGGCCGCATCCCCGCGGCGAGCCACCTCCCGCGCGAGGAGTTCGAACGGAAAGCGCGCGACGTCCTCACGTCGGCGGGCTTCGCCGAAGTATATACTCCCAGCTTTACGAACGCGGACCAACTCGCCGCCTGCGGCCTGGATGCCGGCGAAGCGGTACCCGTCGCCAACCCGACCGTGAGCCAATTCTCCCATATGCGGCCGGCGCTCTGGCCGCTGCTGGCCGAAGTGGCGACGCGAAACGGCCGCGCCGGCGCGCCCTCGGTCCTGATATTCGAGCTGGGAAGCGTCTTCGCGCCGGGGAAAGAGGGCGCGGTCGTCGAACGCCTCCGCCTGGCGTTGCTGGCGGCGGGGGAAGCCGCTCCCCGCCACTGGTCGCGGCCGCCGCCCGAAGCGGACTTCTTCTTCGTCAAGGGGGTCGTCGAAGCCCTCGCCCGCGCGTTCGACGTAACGCTGGAATGGGAGGGGCGCGATTTCCGCGTCGGCGAAGGCCGGGGCGGGTACGTGACCGCGGCGGTCGAGCCGTTCGGCGAGGGTCACGTCGTCGAGCTCGACGTGGCGCCCCTGTGCGAAGCCGCCGCGGCGGCCGGGCGGCGCTACCGCCCCGTCCCGCGTTTCCCGTCGGTCGTCCGCGACCTCGCGCTCGTGCTCGACGAGGGGCAGGCCGCGGGGGAAGTCGTCGCCGCCATCCGCGACTCGAGCGAGCTCGTCCGCGACGTCGACGTGTTCGACGTCTTCACCGGGAAGGGCGTGCCGCCGGGCCGCAAGAGCCTGGGCGTACGGATCCGCTATCAGGCCGAAGACCGGACCTTGACCGACGAAGAGGCAAACGCGGCCCGCGAGGAAGCCGTGAAAACCCTTGCGGCCGAGTTCGGCGCGAAACTACGCGGTTAACCAACTTTAACAAGGAGCGCGGGTTATGGACAACCTTGCCAACCTCGAAGATAAGGTAATGCTCCTGGTCCAGACTATTCGCAAGCACAAGGAAGAGGAAACGCGTTTGCGAGCCGAGATCGAGCAGAAGAGCCGGGAGCTGGACGCCGCGGCGCAGGCGAAAGAGGCGCTCGACCGCAAGCTCGACGAGTATCGGCAGCTCGCGGCCGAGAACGAGACCCTGCGCAACAAACAGGAGGAAGCCCGCGCCCGCGTGGAACAGATCCTCAGCAAGTTGGAGACGTTCGAAAAAGAAATGGGAACAGCCGGAGACGGCCAAGCGGAACTCATCGCCGAGGACGACAAGGAATAGCGGTCGGCCCGCCGGCCGCGAGAAACGAGGGTCGAAATGGCTCAAGGCAAACAGACCACGAAAGTTACCATCTTCGGCGTCGAGTACTCGATCACGAGTGACCGCAACCCCGACGAGGTGCGGAGGATCGCGAAGTTCGTGGACGACAAGATGTGGGAAATCTCCGAGAACAACAACCTCATCTCCACGGAGAAGGTCGCGATCCTGACGGCGTTGAACATCGCCGAAGATTACCTCCACACGCTCGAGCAGCGGAAGCGCGAAAAGGAACGCGTCGAGAAAAAGACCTCGAGTATAATCAAACTCATCGACGAATCGCGGTTGTAACGCCGCGCCGGACGCGGGGGCTTCGCTTATGCCGGCGCGCTTTACATTGGGCATCGACCTCGGCGGGACCACGACGGTTCTCGCGGTAATCGATGCCCAAAATAACGTGGCCTGGGAACGGAGCTTCCCGACCCGGGCGGAGGCGGGCCCCGGCGACGTCCTGGGCCGCGTCGTCCGGGCGGCGCGCGCCGCATCCCGAGAACGGCCTTTCGCCGCCGCGGGCGCCGCCGTCGCGGCCCAGGTAAACCCCCGCACGGGCGTGCTGGCCGCATCCCCCAACCTGAAATTCGAAAACCTCCCGCTGGCCGGCGCGCTCCAAAGAGACCTGGGCGTGCCGGCGATTGTGGAAAACGACGTCAACGCCGCGGCCTACGCCGAATACCTGGCCGACGCCGCGCCGCGCGAGCCGCTGCTGGCGGTATTCGTCGGCACCGGCATCGGCGGCGGCCTGATAGCGGGGGGCGAAATATTCCACGGCGCCGACGGCTTCGCCGCCGAAATAGGCCACGTCCCCGTCGTGGCCGAAGGGGGCGAGCCGTGCGGGTGCGGCCGGCGCGGCTGCGTCGAGGCGTACGCGAGCGGCGCCGCCATCGTACGGCGCGCGGCCGCCCGGTGCGGCGGCGGGAGGGCCGGGCC
>DATKXQ010000262.1:0-4125 GCA_035528975.1 bacterium | reverse complement strand
GACGTCTTCTTGCCCAACTTGTCCTCGAGCGCCCCGTGAATGAAAGCCAACCTTTCCTCCGTGGGCGCGTGATCGCCGTAGACTAAAACGACGACGTCGTACTCGCCGTCTTTATACACCCAGTCGCTCGAGCCGACGTGGTATCCCTCGCGCGCCGGCAAGTACGTCTCGACGACGCTGCCAACGTTCTTCTGCCTGCCGGCGGAAGTGATGTTCGTAATCGTGAAGTACGCCATCGGCACCGTTACCAGCGCCAGCAGAACGGCGGCGGCGACCAACCCCTTGAACCGCCACTCGCCCTCCTCCCTCTTTACCTTCGGGTAAAACCCCAAAGCGATAAAGGTTATGGCGCCGCCGAACGCGATCGCGATGAGGTTGGCGGAGAACAAAAGCAGCGCGCCCCATACGAGCTCGTGATTGCCGAAGCCGACGCCGATGCCCACCACCGAGAGCGGCGGTATTAAGGCCGCGGCGATGGCGACCCCCGGCAGCATGGCGGATAAATCTTTGGAGGAAAACGCATAAGCCCCCGCCGCGCCCGAGGCGAAAGCGACGGCGAGGTCGAAGAGGTTCGGTTTGATGC
The DNA here is from genome assembly GCA_035528975.1 of bacterium. Lineage (GTDB taxonomy): Bacteria > RBG-13-66-14 > B26-G2 > WVWN01 > WVWN01 > WVWN01. The sequence goes on along the minus strand of DATKXQ010000262.1, from coordinate 3,542 downwards.
GCGCGACTATTTCTTTGCCGGGCGAGAGCTCGGGAGAAATCAGCGCGACCGCGGCCGCGCACAACACGGCCACCAGCGCTCCCTGCGCGACCGCCTTCAGCGAATCCGTCAGGAACCTGGGGTCCCCCCGGGCGACCGCGAGGCCCGTCGCCAACACCGGCGACATCAGCGGCGCGATAAGCATGGCGCCGATTATCACGGCCACGCTGTCGAGGAACAGGCCGAAGGTCGCGATGAAGGCCGAGATCGCGATCATCACGAAATACCCGCGGTCCGGCTTCGACGCTTCGCGCAACTCGCTGTACGCCAGCCTGCTCTCGGGAGGAGTCGCTACCCGCTTTTTAAACCAATTGAAGACGTCCATAATCCAACGAACCCGCGGACCTCGCGCGCCCGAGGGCCCCTCCGCCTTTGCTCCGGATAGTATACCATTCCCGCGCCGACCGCGACAGGCCGGAATTTTCCGTGACTTACGATACGCGCTTGCGCATCCTCGCGACCGCCAGGCCGAGGATCGCCGCCCCCATGACCGCGAGGACTACGGTCTGCGTAACGAGATGCTCGAAGCTTTGCCCCTTCAATATTACGCCGCGGCATATTTCCAGGAAGTACGTCAGCGGTATGACGTACGATATCGGTTTAACTATGCCGGGCATCGCGGCGACGGGGAAGAAAAACCCCGAGAGCATAATCGACGGCAGGAAGATGAAGAACGACATTTGCATGGCCTGCTGTTGCGTTTTGGCGACGGTCGAAATCAGAAGGCCGAGGCCGAGCGTCGAGGCCAGAAAAAGAAACGCCAGAACGTACAACGCGAAGAGATTGCCGGCTATGGACACGCCGAAGACGTAGCGGGCGATGACCAGCGCCAACGTTATGTCCGCGTAGCCGAGAACGACGTAAGGGATCAACTTCCCCAGGATGAGCTCGAGGCGCGTCACCGGCGATACCAACAATTGCTCGAGCGTCCCCCGCTCCCGTTCCCGCACTATAGCCATCGCCGTCAACATCATCGTCACTAGCTGCATGATGACGCCTATCAAACCCGGGACCATGAAATTCGCCGAAATCATTTGCGGGTTGTACCACGCCCGGGTCCTTATCTCGAACGGCATCTCTTCCCCGCCGTGGCCTCGGGCCAGGATCCGAAGCGAGCGGTTCATCCCTATGGCCTGGGCGCTGGAAATCGCCGACCCCGCCGTCATGGGGTCCGAGGCGTCGAAGACGACGGCGGCCGTCGCGGCTTTGCCGGCCTTCAGCCGCCGCTTCAGGTCCGGCGGGAATATTATCCCGGCCTTCGCGTCCCCCCGGTCTATCAGTCGGGTCAGCTCGTCGTAGTCCGAGACATGATACCGGACGTCGAAATATTGCGAGTTGACGAAATCCTGCACGACGGCGCGGCTCTCGGCGCACTCCGCGAAGTCGAGGACCGCGGTCGGCAGGTGTTTTACTTCGAAGTTGATGGCGTACCCGAAGAGTAAAAGCTGGACCGCGGGTATCGCGAAAATCACGGCCACGGTGATGCGGTCGCGGAAGAACTGCCGGTACTCCTTCCGGAGCACGGCCCAAAAGCGCTCGAAGTTCACGCCTCCCCCTCCCCGCTAATAAACATCACGAACAGGTCTTCCAGGCTGGGCGTAGCGCGCTCGAGGACGTCGTACGCGACGCCGGCCGCGGCGAGCGCGGCCGCCAGCGCCGCCTCGCTCACGCCCTCGCCGGAGACGTGCACGCTGTTACCCAGTATCGTCACCGCGGCGGCGGGCAGCGCGCGCCGTAGCGCGTCCAAAGCGTCCGCCACCGACGCCGGCGTTATCCTGTAAACGTCCCCCGCCGCCGGGCTCGCCTTGAGCGCGTCGGGTTTCCCCTCGGCTATCAACCTCCCGTCGTATATGAAGCCGAGGCGATTGCAATGCTCGGCCTCGTCCATGTAATGCGTCGTAACCAATATCGTCGTGCCCCCCGCCGCCAGCTCGTAGAGCAACCCCCAGAAGTCTCGCCGGCTAAGCGGGTCGACGCCCGCGGTGGGCTCGTCCAGGAACAACAACTCGGGCCGGTGCACGAGCGCGCACCCCAGCGCCAGACGTTGTTTCTGGCCGCCCGAGAGCGTGCCGGCCAGTTGGCCCGTCCGCCCCGAAAGGCCCGCGGTCGCAAATACGTCCTCGGTCCTCTCTCGCTTGACGGCCCCCGTTAGGCCGTAGATGCTAGCGTAGAAATCGACGTTCTCGGCTACCGTGAGGTCCTCGTACAGGCTGAATTTCTGCGACATGTAGCCGATGCGCTTCTTGATCTCTTCCGCTTCGGTTGCGACGTCGTAGCCCAGGACGCGGCCGCCGCCCGCCGTCGGCTCGAGGATGCCGCACAGCATACGTATCGTCGTCGTCTTGCCGGCGCCGTTCGGCCCCAGGAAACCGTAAATCTCCCCCGTACGGACCGTCAGGTCCAGCTCGTCGACGGCCACGAAGTCGCCGAACTTCCTCGTTAACTTCTCGGTGCGAACGGCGTCCGCCATGTATTCCCTTTACGCCCCAACTCCTCAGTTAGGCGACGGCGCCTCGACGAAGGATACGTCCGCCGGCATGCCCGGCTTCAACTTCCCGTCGCCGTTGGGGACCGTCACCGTAACCTTGAATACCAGCGTAACGCGGTCCTCCTTGGACTCGACGTTGCGCGGCGTGAACTCCGCCTTGCTGCCTATGGCCTTCACCTTCCCCCGGAAAATATCGCCCGGGTACGAATCGACGGCAATCTCCACCGGATCGCCGACGCCGACGAATCCCACCTTGGCCTCGGGGATGAAAACGTTCAGTTCCAAAACCGAGAGGTCGGCCAACGTCACCACCGGCGTACCGGCGCCGAGCACTTCGCCGGGTTCGACGTTGCGGCTGAGCACGACGCCCGTTATGGGCGCCCGCACTTCGACTTCCCGCCGGCGGGCGTCCAGCTGGGCCTTCGTCGCCTCGGCCTGCGCCGCCAGCGAGCGCGCGCTCGCCAGCTCGGCCGACGCGCCGTCCCGCGCCGCCCGGGCGCGCTCGTACTCGGCTTTCGTTATCCCCGCCGGGTAAGCCCGGGCCACGCGCTTGAACTGGTCGTCCGAGGCGGCATACGCGGCGCCGGCCGCCGCGACGCGATCCGCCGCCGCCCGGGCCGCGGCCTCGGCCGCCGCCACGCCGGCCGTCAGCTCTTCCGCGTCGAGCGCCGCGACTACGTCGCCGGCGGAAACGTCGTCGCCCTCGTCGTAGTGCAACGCGACGACCCTCCCGGTAACTAACGCGCCGACGTCGACCTCGACGGCTTCCAACGTCCCGGTGGCCTCCAGGACCCGGTCGCGGCCCCCCAACTCGTTGACCACCCAATACGTCGTCACCGCGACGACGGCGACCAGCAGCACGACTAGGACGATCCTCTTCCTATTTATTCTTGCCACGCGTATCCCCGCCTTTCCCGGCTCCCGCGCCGAGGGCGCGTCTCAGGTAAGCGCGATAAAAATCGACGTACTCCCGCCCCTCCCCGAGAGAACCGGCTACTTCGGCCACGAACGGTTT
>DATKXQ010000261.1:0-18679 GCA_035528975.1 bacterium | reverse complement strand
TGCCACTTTGCGGCCGGCGTCGTCGGCCAGGTTCCACGTTACCTCGTTTCGCCCCGCCGCACTCGCGCCCGCCGCCACCGTCCGCACCTTGCGGCCGGCGACGTCGAATATCGCCACCTCGTACTCGCCCGTGACGCCCAGCGGCAGCGAGAACGCTATCCGCGCCTCGCTCGTCGCCGGGTTGGGGTAGCTCGGCTCGAGCGCGAAGCCGTACGCCACCTTCAGGCCGGGAGTGGCCGACGCCGGCCCGTACGTCTGGGCCGCGCCCGATGCCGGTACCGCCTCCAGCCAATAGTCGTACGTTACGCCCGTCGCCACGCCGCTATCCTCGTACGCGAACGGCGCCCGGCCCGTGACCAACTCGGCGTTGACGCGTTCCCGGCCGGCTCCCGGCGCGCCACCCTCAACCTCGCGGTACAGGTTGAAGCCGGCGTACGTCCCGTTCTCGCAATCCCAGGCCAGCCGCACGCCGTCGTCGAGGCCGGCGGCGCGGAAGTACTTGAGGTCGACGCCGGTGGTGTTCTGGAGGAACTGGAGCGCGGCGTATACGTTAATGCGGCCGGCGCCGTTGTCATTCACCTTCGTGCCCTTCGTCTGGCCGGGCAAGGGGTCCGCCGTGAGCTCGAGGGCCCGCTCTATTTGCGCCGGCGGCAGCGCGTCGTTGTAGTCCAGCAGCAGCGCCACCGCGCCGGCGGCGCACGGCGTGGACATCGACGTGCCGCTCTTAACGGTATACCCGGAGGTATTGCGGTAGTCGCAGGACTTGATGCTGACGCCCGGCGCCACGAAATCGGGTTTGAGCAGGCCCAGGCCGGGGCTCCAGTGGTAGTCGTCGTAGGGCGCGCATTGCGGGTGGCGTTCCTTATCCCAGCTGGCCGGGCCGCGGCCGCTGAAGTACGCCAGGTTGTCGCCGGAGTCAGTGGCGCCTACGCCCACCGTCCCGGATATGCCCTCGCGCAGGGTTTGGTCGGGATGGAGCCACGGCGGCGGGCAATTGCCCGGCGTCGCGATGTTAAACGGTATGGGGTAGGAAGGGAGTTGGTTGCCCTGGTTGCCGATGGAGTTGGTGTGGAAGACGCCCGCGGCCAGCGTCTTCTCGCTGGCCTGGCGGTGTAAGTAGTAGGCGGGATAATTAGGGTATTTCTTGGACCAGGACGAGGTAATGACGTCGACCCCCTCGGTAATGGCCCATTGCCAGGCGGCGAACCACGTGCTCGAGGCGCTGCCCAACTTGGCTATCATAATCTGCGCTTTGGGCGCCATACCGCACTGCGAGCCGGCGGTGCCGTCGCTCGCGACGGTCCCGGCGACGTGCGTCCCGTGGCCGTCGTAATCCATCGTGTTGTTGGGGTCGCCGCCGTCGAAGTTCCTGCCGTGGTTGGGGTAGCCGGCCTTGGTCCACATGTGGCCCGCGAGGTCCAGGTGATTGTAATTGACGCCGCCGTCGGCAACGCATACGACGATGCCGGTTCCGTTGTAGCCGGCGTTCCAGACTTCGGGCGCCTGGATCTTGGTCACGTTCCACGCGATCTCGTCCTCCACCGCGGGCACGACGTCCTGCAACAATTCGACGGGGACCTCTTTATCCCAGTGGACGTACGCCACCCCCGGCAGCGCCGATACGGCCTCGACCGTGTCCCGGTCGGCCCGCGCCGCCACCGCGTTCACTATCCAGAGCGGCATAACGTCGGCGGCGTGACCGCCGGCCGCGCGGTTCTCCATATAAGCCAGCACCTCGCGCTGACTCGCCTCCGCGAAGCGCGAGAGCTCCTGCTCGACGACGACGCGGCGCTCGTCCCGCGTCAGGCCCTCCGTCAGCGCCATGAGCTTTGCCTGCGGCAGCTGCGTTTCCATGACGACGAGTACGCGGACGAGCTCGCCGGGTCCTACCGTCTCGAGGTGCGCGGCGAGTTCCGGCGTCACGTTGGGGGCCGCGAATGCCGTGACGGCCGCAACCCCGCATAATACTATCAAACGTTTCATTCTCTTTCCTCCGTATTGAACTGCGAGGTAGTTGTCTCCTCACGTCGGATGGAACTATCGTGGGTTCCTATAAGTAATTTTATCATATTTAGACTAAAACGGAAACAATATATTTTCCGCCGCGCCGGGCAGGGTCGCTTACGCAACGCCCCGGCCGTTCCCGCGCGCATCTCAATAAAAAAGCGGCCCCGCGCGGGGCCGCTTTTTTCATCGCAACTGCGTTAGGGCATAACGACGGCGCGGTGAACGGCGCTGCCGCAAGAGGCCGTAAGCCGGTAGAGGTAGACACCGGGCGCTACTCTGCGGCCGGCGTCGTCGGCCAGGTTCCACGTTACTTCGTTTCGCCCCGCCGCGCTCGCGCCCGCCGCCACCGTCCGCACCTTGCGGCCGGCGACGTCGAATATCGCCACCTCGTACTCGCCCGTGACGCCCAGCGGCAGCGAGAACGCTATCCGCGCCTCGCTCGTCGCCGGATTCGGGTAGCTCGGCTCGAGCGCGAAGCCGTACGCCACCTTAAGGCCGGGGGTGGCCGACGCCGGCCCGTACGTCTGGGCCGCGCCCGATGCCGGTACCGCCTCCAGCCAATAGTCGTACGTTACGCCCGTCGCGACGCCCCGGTCCTCGTACGCGAACGGCGCCCGGCCCGTAACCAACTCGGCGTTGACGCGTTCCCGGCCGGCTCCCGGCGCGCCACCCTCAACCTCGCGGTACAGGTTAAAGCCGGCGTACGTCCCGTTCTCGCAATCCCAGGCCAGCCGCACGCCGTCGTCGAGGCCGGCGGCGCGGAAGTATTTCAAATCTATGCCGATGGAATTCTTGAGGTGCGTCAAGGCCTCGAAGACGTCGATGCGGCCGGCGCCGTAGTCGTTCACCTTCCGGCCCTTTTTATGGATGCCTCCCCCTACTTCCGCGGCCGTAATCTCGAGGGCTTTCTCTATCTGCGCCGGCGGCAGCGTATCCAAATAATCCAAGAGCAAGGCCGCGGCGCCCGCGGCGTGGGGCGTGGCCATCGACGTGCCGCTCATCGACTTATAGCCGCTAGTATTGGCGTAGTCGCACGATTTTATGCCGTCGCCCGGCGCCAACATATCCGGTTTGAGCAGGCCCATACCCGGGTCGTAGTGGTAGTCGTCGTAGGGTGCGATGTTGGGGTGGCGGTCCTTGTCCCAGGTGGCCGGGCCGCGGCCGCTGTAGTACGAGCGCCAGTCTGAAGAGCTCACGGCGCCGATGGCGAGGGTCCCGGCTTTGCCCTCGCGGAGGGTTTGGTCGGGGTGGAGCCACGGCGGCGGGCAGCAGGCCGGCGCCGCGATGTTGAACGGGATGGGGTAGATATCCAGTTGGTGGCCGTTATTGCCGGTCGAATTGGTATGCACGACGCCGGCCGCCAGGATGGCCTCGCTGGCTTGCCGGTGTTGGCCGTACAACGGGCTGTAAGGATACTTATACGACCAGGATTGGGTGAGGACGTCGGCGCCCTCCGTTATCGCCCACTGCCAGGCCGAGAACCAGGAGCTCTCCCAGCTGCCCAGCCGGGCGATCATTATCGTGGCGTCGGGCGCGACGCCGCACTGCGAGCCGGCGGTCCCGTCGCTGGCGACGGTCCCGGCGACGTGCGTCCCGTGGCCGTCGTAGTCCATCGTAGCGTTGGGGTCGCCGCCGCTGAAGTTCTTGCCGTGGTTGGGGTAGCCGGCCTTGTTCCACATGTGGTCGGCGAGGTCCAGGTGATTGTAGTTGACGCCGCCGTCGCACACGCAGACGATGATACCGGTTCCGTTGTAGCCGGCGCTCCAGACCTCCGGCGCGCGGATCTTCTCGACGCCCCACACGATCTCGTCCTGGGGACCGTCAACGACGTCACGCAAAGCCTCCAGCGGAACGTCCTGGTCCCAGTTCACGAACGCGACGCCCGCCAGCGTCGAGACCCGTTCTATAGTTTCGCGGTCCGCGAGCGCCGCCACGGCGTTCACGATCCACAGGGATTTCAACTCCGCGGCGCGGCCCGACGTCGCCCGCTCGGCGAGGTACGCGAGCACCTCGCGCTGGCTCGCCTCGGCGACGCGGCTCAGCTCCTGCTCGACGACGACGCGCCGCTGGTCGCGCGGCAAGCCGTCCGTCAACGCCATGAGTTCTTCCTGCGGCATCCGCGCTTCCATAACGACGAGAATGCGGACGAGCTCGTCGGGGGAAACTTCCTCGAGATGGGCCGCGAGTTCGCTCGTGACTTTGGGCGCCGCGTACGCGACGGACGCCACCAGTAGGATCAGGAACAACCATTTCCTCATATTCTATTCCTCCAAGTCGGCCCGCCGATTCTTCCGTGTCCCGACGAGCGTTTAACGTCCGAATGGGCCTCAAAGGCCATTGTTTCAATTATAACGCGAACGGTACCCGTAAGTCAAGGCTGCAATTCCCGAAGGATGCCCGGATACCGCGCGCCGACGCCGTTTAACGCGGCGTCGGGCGCCAATCCACTTGACAGCTTCCCTTTTATACCCTATTATACGTCTTTCCGCGTTTTGGGAAAGCGGAGCGCTTTGATTAAAGACGAAGTAGCCCTGGCGCGCGAGCTCAGCGCCGCGCTCGACAAGTTCAAGGCCGCCGTCGGCGACGTCATAGTAGGCCAACGCGACGCGATATTCGAGGTCCTGGTCGGCCTGCTGGCCGGGGGCCACTGCATACTCACCGGCGTCCCGGGCCTGGCCAAGACGCTGCTGGTATCGACGCTGGCTCAAACGCTCGAGCTCTCGTTCTCGAGGATACAATTCACGCCGGACCTGATGCCTTCGGACATCACCGGAACCGAAGTCCTGGACGAGGACAGCGCTCGCCGGCGGCACTTCCGCTTCCTGGCCGGCCCCATATTCGCCCAGGTGGTGCTGGCCGACGAAATCAACCGGACGCCGCCCAAGACGCAAGCGGCCCTGCTCCAGGCCATGCAGGAGGGACAGGTCACGGTGGGCGGCACGACCCACGATTTACCCAAGCCGTTCTACGTGCTGGCCACGCGCAACCCGATCGAACAGGAAGGGACCTATCCGCTGCCGGAGGCGCAGCTGGACCGGTTCATGATAAACATCCTCGTAACCTATCCCTCGGCCGAAGAGGAAGAGGAGATCGTGGCGACGACGACCGCGGCGCCGGGGCCCCCGCCGGAGCCGGTCCTCGCGGCGGAGGCGGTCCTGTCCTATCAACGACTCGTACGGCGGGTGCCGCTCCCGGCCGACGTGCTGCGGAAGGCTACGACGCTCGTGCGCCGGACCCGGCCGGGGCCGGGGGGACCCGATTACGTAAACCAGTGGGTGAAGTGGGGAGCCGGCCCCCGCGCGGCGCAACACCTGATCCTGGCCGCCAAGGCGGCGGCCCTGCTCCTCGGCAATTTCGCCGTCACCTTAGACGAGGTCGAACGTCTGGTGAAGCCGGTATTGCGCCACCGCCTGGTCTTAAACTTCATCGCGGAGGCGGAGGGCGTAGCGCCCGACGACATCCTGGGCCGCCTCGTCGCCGATACGCTGGACTGACATGGGAAAACGCAGGCATATCAACATCGTAGTGGCGCCGGAGGACCGCTCCGGGACGCTCACGTTTCGCATGCAGCTCGGCCACTTCTACGCGCTCGTTATCGTGGCCTCGGTGCTATTCATCCTCGTTGTCGGGCTCGTCGTCAACCAGGCCATGGACGAGGCGAAGCTGGGCGAACTCGAGCTGCTGCGGCGACAAAACGGCCAGCTCAAGGAAAAGGTAGCCCGCATCGCCGCGGTGGAGAAAAAGATAACGGAGCTCGAGGTCGTCGAGGACAAACTGATGGTCATGGCCGGCGAACGCGACGCCGCGCGCGAACTCGCTCCCGTCTCGGTGGAAGCCGGCGATACGGGCGGCGAACTGCTGTCCGTCGCGGAGGGCATAAGGCAATTCCGGGAATTGGCGACGGCCCGCCGGGGCATTACGCTCAAGGCCCCCGACGGCAACCCGGTCGCGAAGGGCTGGGTAACGCGGGGGTTCGGCGAAAACGCCGGCCTGGAAGGCCGCTCCTTCCACAACGGCTGCGACATCGCCTGCCCCGAAGGCACTCCCGTCGTCGCTACGGCGCCGGGCGTCGCGATATTCGCCGGCGACGACCCCACCTACGGGAAACTCGTCATCGTGCAACACGGCCTAACCGGCTACAGCACCTTCTACGGCCACAACCGCGAGCTCAAAGTCCGCGTCGGCGGGAACGTGAAGCGGGGAGAGGTCATCGCGCTGTCGGGGAACACGGGCCGAAGCTCGGCGCCCCACCTTCACTACGAGGTCCGCCTCCACGGCGTGCCGCTCAGTCCCGCGAAATACATGACCCCCGCGGCGCGCGGAGCCGAAGAGGAATTGCCGGTACCCGTCGAAGTAGAACCGCCGGCCGAGGAAGAAAAAACCTCGGGCGAGGCGGAAAAGGGCGGCATCCCCGCCGGCAAAGAAAAGGCCGGCGGCGAAGAACCTCCCGCCCCGCCGCCCGAGTCGCAATAACGAAATAACCAGCCCCAGTCTTACGCTTCTGCAGAAGAACACGTGGGGAAAGGAGCCGTAAACGTATGTTCGGAAAGGACGCAGGTTCTCCCGGCGAGAGCAAGCTCAACTCCATCATCGGCAAAGGGTCGAACTGTGAGGGCGAGATCGTCGTCGGCGGGGGCCTCAAGATCGACGGTAAATTCAAAGGAAAAATAAAAGCTGATTCGGTCTTCGTGGGAAAAGAAGCCGTTATCGAGGCCGCCGTGGATACGAACGTCGCCGTCATCGGCGGGAAGGTCCTGGGCAACGTTACCGCGCGCGAGAGCCTGGAGCTGCAGGCCAAAGCCGAACTCATCGGCAACGTCACGACCAAGAACCTCATCGTCGGGGAATCGGCGATCCTCGACGGCTTCTGCGACATGGGCCAGAAGGACCGCCGCGCGAACCGCGGCCCCGAAGAAGAAAAAGCGAAAGGATCGGATAAACAACCGGGGAGCCCGGCCTCGCCGAGCACCGCCGGCTCGCCGGGGAGTTCCCCGGTTTCCGGCGGCCAGGGCGGCCAGACCCAGGCCGGTTCGCCGGGGGGCCCTTCCAAGCGTTAAACGCTTTTTCCCCCGCGGCTCCCGTATCTCCCGGCGGCGGCGCAAAAAAACCGGCCTCGGCGGCCGGTTTTTCTTTCCCCCCTCGAGAGGGCTCACTGCTCCGCTATCAACAGCCTTTTGTTCGAGTCCACGAGCACGACGTAAACCTTACCCCCCGACGCGGCGACGGTCACCGGTTCCGCCGGCCGCTCGTTTACGCGGGTCTCGCCCCGCGACAGGAGCGAGCCGTCGTCCTCGTTCAATAAGTAGAACTTAACGTGGGCGGTTTTGTCGTTGCGGTCGACGTACGCCAGGTATACCTCGCCGTCCGCCGCCGCCAGCCCGGGCTTGTCCATCGGCTCGGTATTCACTCTGATCTCCGTGCGCGTATCCTTGAGGTGGCGGTAAGAGCAGCCCTTGGACGACTTCTCGACGTCGTACGTGGTCAGCATGAACTTCTTTTCGGAACTTATCCAAGCGACGACCAACTTGCCCTCGTAAACCGTTATCGACGAGCCGACGACCGTCTCGCACTCGGTCAACTTCCGCTCGTTCTCCCGGGAGAGTTTCCCCTTGGAGGTAACCTTGAACGATGCCACTTTCACCATGTCCTCTTCGCCGTCGGTGTAACCCAGAAAAAGGCGGCCGTCCCCATAGGCGAGGCTCACCCCTCCCCGCGGCTTGACGTTGGTGGTCCGCGAGTCGCCCCGCTCGAAGCTCTCCTTCCCCTTTTCCTCATACCGGGCCAACTCCACCTTCCCGGAGCGGTAATCGACCCATCCCAGGAAGACGTCGCCTTTGCCGAGGACCATAGCGAACGGCTCGCTGGTGCGCCACGTCAGCGCCAACGAAGCCTGGAGGTGGGCTTCGCCGCCATGGACGGGCGACAGCGCGAACCGGCCGATTTTCAACATCCGCTCCAGGCGCGCCCAGGCGACGTAGACGTCCTCGCCGTCCACCGCGATAACCGGCGACAGCGACACCTTCTCGTTGGCGTCGTACACCACGGCGCCCGCGACGGAAGCCGCTACGAGTATGCCCGTGATCAAAAAACGCCGCATGACTTATACCCCCTTAACGGGTCATAGGTCGGCCTTGAGCTTCGGATCAATCTTTTTTGGCGAGGCGGCCTTTGCGCCCTCGAGCGGGATGCCCGCCATCTCGTGCGTCGACTCCTCGAGGAATAACAACCGCTTCCAGTTATTATCCACCATCTTCTGGACCTCGTTCACCTGCTCTTCGGTGAGGTGGGAGAAGCGGCCCTGCAATTTTAAATATTCGGCGACGGGCGTGCGCTTGCGGGGCTTCCGCGAAATCTTATACACGCCCCGCTCGACCTCGAGCAGCGGCCACACCCGCGCGTTAACGGCGAGCCGCACCACCTCGACGGACTTCTCGGGCGCCATCTTCCAGCCCGGCGGACAACTGGCGAAAATTTGCATGTACTTCGTCCCCTCGATGTCCTTGGCCTTCTTCACCTTTGCGACCAGGTCTTCGGGGAAAGCCATCGCGGCCGTCGCCACGTACGGAATCTGGTGGGCCACCATAATGTCGACGAGGTTCTTCTTGGGCCGGTTTTTGAAGTGCCGCGCGGGCGTCGTCGTCGTCCAGGCCCCCCAGGGCGTCGAGCTCGAGCGCTGGACGCCGGTGTTCATGTAGGCCTCGTTGTCGTAGCATATGTAGAGGATATTGTCGTTGCGTTCCGCGGCGCCCGAGAGCGCCTGGATGCCGATATCGGCCGTGCCGCCGTCCCCGGCCCACGCCACGACGTTCACGCCTTCCTTACCCACCATCTCCAGGCCCGCCGCGAGGCCGCAGGCCGAGGCCGCCGCGGCCTCGAACGCGATGTGGAACAGCGGCACGCCGAGCGTCGTGAAGGGAAACGGGCCGTCGATAACGGACCAGCAGCAGGCCGGTACGGTGTAAACCGTGTTCGGCCCCAGCGCCTTCAACGCGTAGCGCATCGCCAGCGCGGCGCCGCACCCCTGGCACGCCAGGTGGCCGGAGCACATATACTCCTCGGCGGGAATCGTTAGCTTCTTCGGTAGGTCTGCCATGTCGCTACTCCTCGTATTACAAAGGCGCGGCCCGTACGCTAGGGCTTGACGCCGTACCAGTTGAATTCGGGGCAATCTTCCTCCTCGGCCGCTTCCGCTATGGCCAACAGGTCGCGGACTTTGACGTCGCGGCCGCCCAGGCCGGCGATAAAGCCCCGCACCGGCGGCGCGCCGTCCCGGCCGTAGAGCGAAGCCTTTACCTCGGCGCAGAATATCCCCTCCTGGCCGAAGGAGATATTGCGGTCCACCACCGCGACGCGCTTCTTGCCCAACAGCAACGCGCGTACTTCCTCGCGGGGGAACGGCCGGAAGGTCCACATCTTGACCGAACCCAGCTTCTTCCCGTTGTCCCGGGCTTCGTCCACCGCGTCTTTGGTCGTCGAGGCGATCGTGCCCGAAACCACGAGCACCGTCTCGGCGTCCTCGCACCGGTACGGGTCGACCATTTTGTAGTAGCGGCCCGTGAGGTCGCCGTACTCCCGCGTCGTCCGCTCGATTACTTCCCTGGCCTCGAGCATCGCGTTGTGTTCCATGTACTTGAGCTCGTAGTAGTGGTCCGGCCCGGTCAGGCCGCCGAAGGCCGCGGGGTGTTCCGGGTCGACGGTATACTCGGCGACCCGCGGCGGGAGAAAGCGGTCGGCCACTTCCTGCTCGGGGAAATCTACCGGCTCGGCGGTGTGGCTCAGGAAAAAGGCGTCGAGCACCACCATCGCCGGCAGCAGTACTTGCTCGGCGACCTTAAACGAAATCAGTATGCTGTCGAAGACGTCCTGGTTCGATTCGGCGTAGAACTGCATCCACCCCGTATCGCGTTGGCTCAGGCTGTCGATCTGGTCGGTCCAAATCGTCCAGGGCGGCCCCATCGCGCGGTTGACATTGGCCAGAACGATGGGCAGCCGGGCGTTGGCCGCCCAGTGCAGGACCTCGTGCATGAGCGCGAGGCCCTGCGACGAGGTGGCGGTGAAGGCGCGCGCGCCGGCGGCCGAGGCGCCGATGCAGGCCACCATGGCGGAGTGTTCGCTCTCCACCTTGATGAACTTGGCGTCCATAATGCCGTCGGCCACGAACTCGCTTATCTTCTCCACCACCTGCGTCTGCGGCGTGATGGGATAGGCCGCCACCACCTGCGCCCGGCCCACCCGCGCCGCGTGCGATACCGTGTGGTTACCTGTTACGACTTCTTTCATAATTTAACCTTTCACAAAGAACTCGAGGGCGGGGGGGAGAACCTCCCGCGTTAAAGACCTTCTTTCATCTCTATGCATTTCACCGGACACTCCTCGGCGCAGACGCCGCACCCCTTGCAGTATTCCAGGATTATCTCGGGCGGCTCCGTGCACGTAATCGCCAGGTCCGGGCAGAATTTCCAACATAGCATGCACCGGGTGCACTTCTCGTAATCTACTACGGGCGTCACGTTACGCCACGAACCCGTCTTGTTCCAGGACATCCGGCCCAGACTCATAGCCATGGGCGGCATATCGCAAGCGCCTCGTATCTCGATCTTCTCCGACATCTCTACCTCGCGTTTCGTTTGCGGCCGCCGCCCGTTTTCCTCTTGCCGCCGAGAGCGCTAATGCGGCCGGCCTCTTTTTTATTTCCCACACCTTCGAAATATCTCGCCGCCGCGGCCAGGAGGGGCTGAGCCCGCTGCATCTCTCCCGCCCGGGCGAAGTATTCTCCGAAATCGGCGCGCGCCCGGGCCGCGGCCAAAGTATCGGTCGCGGCCAGGATGTCCACCGCCTTTTTGAACTGCCGCGTCGCGTTGCCCCGGTTCCCCGCCGCCGCCGCGACCAGCGCGTTGACGTGGGCGAGCATACCCGCGAACCGGCGCCCCGGCGCCTTCCCCAGAAGCCCCTTGGCCTTGGCCGCCGCTTTTTCCGCCCGCGTCTTACGGCCGGCCTTGACCCGCGCCATCGCCAGCCACAGCTGCGCCCGGAGCGGCAGATACGGTTCCGCGGATTTCTTCGCGCCTCCGGCCGCGGCGGCGAACGCCCGGCACGCCTCGTCGAGAGCGCCGGCGGCGAGCATGACCCGGCCCGTCACGTAATCGTGGTACGGCCCCAGGTTGAACGAGGGCAACTCCTCGGCCTTTTGCCCCGCCTGCCGCAAATACTGCTTCGCCGAAGCGATCCTCCCCGCCTCCGCCTGGGCCCCGGCTAGCGCGAGCTGGCACATGTACTGCCGATAAGTATCGCCGGCCGTGCGGGCCAGCCGGGCCGCGGTTTTCAATTCGCCCAGGCCGGCCGCGAAATCGGCGCGCCGGAGTTGAGCCGAGGCCAGGCCGTACCGCGCCTCGGCCTCGAGGCGCCGGTGCTCCGCCTCGCGGGCGATGCCGAGCGCGCGCTCGAAGTAGTCGAAGGCCGTACGGAGGTCGTCGTCGTAGAACTTCACCGTCGCCAGGCGCGTCAGCGCGGAGGCGGTAACGGGCCTGTTGCCCAGGCCGGTCGCTACCGCGAGCGCGCTCTTGAAGTCCCGCAGCGCATCCTTCAGCTTGCCGTCGCGGAAGGCGGCCTCGCCCAGGTTGGCCTGTGTCGCGGCCTCGCCGCGCCGGTCGCCCGTCTCCCGCGCCAACGCGAGCGCCCGCCGGTAATATTTAACCGCGCCGCGCAGGTCCCCCCGCGCGTAGGATATCGAACCGATGCCGTCGGCCACCGACATGAGCAAGCTCTTGTCGCCGCCCTTCTCGGCGATCGCTCCCGCCATGTGGAAATAGCTCATGGCCTTCGACAAGTCGAACGTGCGCCGTCGGTGTTCGCCCAGATTGTACAGCGCCCGGGCGATATCGGCGGTGGCGTCGAGTTTCTTGAAAACGGCCAGCGCGGCGTTGAGGTTGGCGAGCGCGCGACGCTCGGTCCCCATGGCGCCGTACGCGCGACCCGCGAGGTTCATGGCCTTCGCCAGGCCCAGGCGGTCTCCTATCTCCTCCGCCGCCGTCTTCGCCTTCTCGAGCACGGCCGCGGCGTCCGCGAATTTCCCCTGCGCCAGGTAAATCTCGCCGCGCCGCGTATTCAAATCCACCAGCTCGCGCCGTATCAGCTCGTCGCCGAACCCGCCCTTGCCGATCTTGGCCGCGGCGACCGCCACGCGGTCGTAATGCTTGAGCGCCTCGGGCGCCTCGTACGTCGCCCAGGCCCTGTCGCCCGCCAGCCGCGCGAACACCAGGACCTTCTCCCATATCTCCCCCACGAACGTATGCCAGGACAGGTCCGCGACGAGGTCGACCTCGCCGTTCCGAAAAAGCCCCTCCAAGTAGCGCGCGACCTTCTGGTGGAGGCGCTTGCGGCGGCGGCTCCCGATGCGCCGATATATCTCTTCCCGGATCTTCCCGTGCGCGAAACGGTATTTATCCGCGGCCCCGGGTACCGGCACGCAGAGCTCGTGCTCGGCGCACACCGCGAGTATGTCCGCGAGGTAACCCTCGTTGATAGCAACGGCGGCCCGAATCCCCTCCGCCGCGAACTCGTCGCCCAGCGCCGCGGCGGCCTCCAGCACCTTCATCGTCCGGTCGTCGAGGCGGCTGAGGCGCCGCTGTATTATGCCGCGCACGGAACCCGGGACCTCGTAGTCGGCGGGTATCGCCGCCCCCTCGACGGCGAACTTGCGGGGCGACAGGCCGTCCTCGTAGAACGACTTGAGCGTCTCCTCGACGAACAACGGATTCCCCTCGGTCTCGCCGTAAACGAAATTCACGAAATTCGGCGCCACCTCCGGCACGCGGAATATCAACCGAATCATCTCCGCGACGTCGCCTCGCCCCAGGCGGTCCAACTTCAGCGTCTCGACGCTGCGGTCCCGGATTACGGCGTTAAGAACCGCCGAGGGCGCCGGCGCGCGTTCCCGCCGCCCCGCGATCTCCTCGGGCCGGTACGTCGCGACGACGAATACGTTCTCGGTCGCGAGGCCGTTGAGCAGGAACCGCAAAAGCGAGAGCGACCCCTCCTCCGCCCAGTGGATGTCCTCCAGGATGAGGGCCACCGGCGCCTGGGACGCGAGCGCGGACAAGAGGTACCGGAATCCCACGAAGAGGCGGAGCCGCGCCTGTTCCGGCCCCAACTCGTAAAAGGGAGCCGTATCGAAGCCGGAGGCCGCGAGCTCGGGGATGACGTTGTACAACTCCCGCTGGTAAGCGCGGGGGATGGCCGCGACGCGCTCCGCCACGCCCTCGGGAAGGGACTTCAAAAAGCCGGCTACCGCCTCGCGGAACGGTTGGTAGGCGAAGCCGGCCGGTTCCTCGAAAGATTGGCCTTCCAGAACCGACGCCCCCTGCATGCCGACGAAGTCCACGAAATCGCGCACGAGGCGCGTTTTGCCGACGCCGGTTTCGCCGATGACGGTCAAAAAGCCCCCCCGGCCGTCCGCGGCCCGCGCCCACAATTTGCGGAGCAACCTCTTCTCCCGTTCCCGCCCAACCATCTTCGGGCAAAAGACGGGCCTCACGAGTCGTTCTTCTAACGCCTCGGCCTCGCTGGCCCGCGCCTGGTCGACGGCCATATTCCGGCCGCGATGCTTCGCGACCAGCAGCGCCTGGTCGGCCTTGTCCAAAATGCTCCGGGCGTCGTCGGCGTCGGCGGGGAAGGCGGCGACGCCTATACTCAGCGTTATGTGTATATCCCTCTTGGCGCGGGACGAGTAGACCGGCGTCCGTCGGAACTCGGCCAGCACCCGCTCGGCCGCGAAGACGGCCTCCTCCGAGCCGGTTTCCGGCAGGATGGCCGCGAACTCGTCGCCGGCGTAGCGAAAGACCAGGTCGACGCCCCGCACGACGTTGCGCAGGCGGGCCGCCACTTCGCACAGGACCTCGTCGCCGGCGAGGTGGCCGAAGACGTCGTTGACCTCTTTGAAGCGGTCGATGTCTACGAACAGGAGAGCGAAAGTGCGGTCGTAACGCTTCGCGCGTTCGACCTCTTCGTCCAGACGCGAGAAGAAGTACCGGCGGTTATAGGTCCGCGTGCATTCGTCAATGAATAGTAGTTGTTCTAACTCAGGCTCCGCCATGAGCCTACACCGCCGTGGTTAGGCCGGCCGCTACGCCGCAGTCGCGGCTTCGTACGCGGCCCGGGCCGCCCGGGCGTTCTTCCCTTCTTTGTCGCGGGGGAAATATTTGTTTATGGACGCCTCCAACGCGTCGACGCCGACAAGGCCCGTCGTTTTCGCGAAGGTGCCCAACATGGTCGTATTGGCGATGGGGGCCGTCCGCGTCCCGAGGCCGTGCTCGACCGCCAGCGACGTGCCGTCGAAGGTGTACACCCTGAAACCTTCGCCCAAACCCAACTCCCCGGGTTCGAGAGGCGAGTTGACGATTATCATCCCCGACGGCTTCACGCCCGACGTCACGTCGACCGCTTCCACCAGCGTGGGGTCCAGCACCATCACGTACTCCGGCTCCTCGATCTCGCACTTGACCCGGATGGGTTTGTCGTCGACCCGGATGAACGCCGCCACCGGCGCGCCGCGCCGCTCCACGCCGAACATCGGGAACGATTGCACGTTGCGTCCTTCGTTGAAAATCGCGTCGGCGATGATGCTCGACGCCATAGCGGCACCCTGGCCGCCGCGGCCGTGAAATCTTATCTCAATCACTGCTGACTTTTCCTCCGGCCCCCGCCCGTGAATTGGTGAAAACCGTAACTATATACCGTGAAAGAAAAATATACGAAAGCGATAGGTCTTTTGCAAGGTAAATCTGGGAGAATCGCCGCAGCCGCTCCCGCCGCGGCCCCGCCTCACCCCTCCGCACCCGGCGCGCGGGCCAGCGCCGCCGCCAACTCGTCCTCCGCCAATCCCTCCACCTCCAGCAACTTCCGCCGCGACGTCGCGCCCCTGACGACGCTGACGGCGCCCCGTCTCACGCCCAGAAACCGGGCGACCAACGCGACGAGTTCCTTGTTGGCGCGGCCGCCCTCCGGCGGCGAGGCCACGCGGACCCTCAACGCGCCGCCGCGGCGCCCGACGACGCCCGGCTTCCGCGACCGGGGCGCGACCTCGACCTCCAGCTTCGCCAAACTATTCCTCCGGGGCCTCTCCGCCGGCCACTTCGATCTCCAGCTCGCCGCCGTCGGCCGTCTTCTCCTTCCGCGGCGCCGCCGGCTTCTCCGCCGAACCCGCCGCCGGTTGGGGTTTGTCGGCGGCCTTGGCCGCGACGGCGCCCGCCCCCTCGCTCCGGGCGTAGTCGGCCAGGAAGCGATACTGCTGGTCCAAAAACGCCTTGTAGCGGATTACGAAAGAATCCCGGTACCGGCGCAGCTCGTCCACCTGGGACTGAATGCGGACCAACTTCTTATGGGCGTCGGCCACGATCTGCTGGGCTTCGACGCGGGCCTGGGCCGCCACCGCCTCCACCTTGTACTGCGACGCCTTGGCTATCTCCTCCTTCATCTCCTGGGCGGTGACGAGCGTATCCTTGAGGCGCTGGTCCAGCTGCCGGTACTCCGTTATCCGCTCCTCGAGGACCTTTACCCGGTCTTTGAGTTGCAGGCTTTCCTGGGCGCGCGCCTCGAGTTCGTCGGCGACCTGGGACAGAAAGGCGTCCACCTCGTCCATGTCGTAGCCGCGCAGGCAGCGCCGGAACTCCTGGGCGTGGATATCCTGGGGCGTAATCTTCATCGGGACCTCCGCCGGCCTTTATAAAAAGGCCAATTTTGCAAGTTGCGCGTCGCCAAGGCGCCAATCGTAATGAGCTCGGGCGGTTGAGTGGAGCGTCAGTTTGCGCGTCAGCGCGGCCGGGTCGCCGCCGCCCGCCACGTCGATGTCCTCGTCGGAAAAAGCTCCCCACCCCGCGCGGCCCGCGTAATACAGGTAACCCACTTCCCGCGGCTCGACGCCCATCATCTTGCATACGACGTAGTCGAGGGCGAGGGGGTCGAGCGAGGCCGCGGCGAAACCCCAGGGCACGGCCGAGCCGTGGATGGGGCCCTCGCCCTCCATCGCGACGTGGCCGTCTACGACCCCCAGGTGCGGCCAAACGTCCCGCGCGACCAGAAACAGGTTTACGTTCATGGCGCGGTAACCCTGGTGCATCGCCCACTTGTCGTCGTCGGGGCCCATGCCCCGGCCGGCCCGCACGACGGCTCCCATAACCATGTTCTTTATGGACAGGGTAACTATGACCGCGTCGTGGGTCTTGGGCGGGCCGACCGCGATGCGGAAATCGCTCTCGAGAACCGGCCTCGCCACGCGCACCGCCAACGGCCTGAATTCCTCGTCGAATACCTCGAGCGTCGCCGTCGCCGCGGCGTTGAGGTCGACCAGCGTCGCGCCGAACTCTTCGGCCAGCGCGCGGTAGCCGTACGCGTCGAAGCCCTCGTCCGCCTCGCCGAGGGCCGGCCCCTCCGCGATTGCGACCTCGCCCCGGACGTGGGGCCGTACGTACTCAAGTACGGCGCGGGAGGCGTCGACGTGCGTCGCCGCGAGGGGGTGCCGGCACGAGACGAAGTTCGGTTTGAGTAAAACGTTGCGGGCGCCGGCCAGCGCCTCGGGCAGAGAGGGCCCCAGCGCCTCGAGCGCTCCGCGCACCGCGCGCGCGCGGTCCGCTTCGGCCACCAGCGACACGACGGCCCGACCCGAAGATTTCCCTGGCGCCATCGCCTTCCCGGAAATATATCAAGGGCGCCGCGCGGTGTCAAGGAATTCGGCGGCGTCGCGCCGCGAGAAAAACCGCCCCGGCGAGCCGGGGCGGCATGACGAACCACAAGCGGGATAATACTAAGCCGACAAGTCTTCCGGCGCGATCTCTCGGTAAGGTAAATCCTCAACGGGGTAAAAATCTACTTTGGCGGCAACTTCGTCGGCCACGAAAACAGGCGCCCCGGCCGAAACCGCTAAGGGGATAGCGTCGGAAGGCCGGGCATCCAAACTAATCGTTTCGCCGCCCTCGCGTACGCGGCCCTCGACGGCGGCGGTAAATATCCCGTCGGCCGTCAACCGGTCGATGACCACGCGTTCGATGCGGAAGCCGACGGCCTCCGCCAGCGCCAACGTCAACTCGTGACCGAGCGGCCGGGGACAATACTTGCGCGCCGATTCCTCGCCGGTAGTGGCCAACGCTCCCAACGCGGTCATTTTGGAAAAAGCGATCCCGAACGCGTTGCCGTTCCCTCGTTCTTGCAACATGAGCACCGGGCAACCGGCTTTTTCGTTAAACCGGAGCCCCAGAACCGAGTACTCTCGAACCCGACCCATAATTCACCTCCGTTCCGCGGGGAAATTTCGACCCGGAAAACGACGCGGCCTTAATATAGCCTTATATCGACGCGGCGATTAACCCGGGGAAGCGAGGCCGCGGCGTTGGAATCGGGTTCGGTCGCCACATTCCCGAAAATATATCAAGGGCGCCGCGCGGTGTCAAGGAATTCGGCGGCCCCGCGCCACGATATAACTTGACACCGCCGCGCAATAGTGCTAATTTACGGCCCCTTAGAGGGGCTTGTGCTATGAAAATATGGCAATCACTCGACGAGGCCGCGGCGGACCCGGTCCCCGCGCCGTACGTCACGGTCGGGACCTTCGACGGCGTCCACCTCGGCCACCGCGCCCTGCTGAGCGACCTGCGCGAGATGGCGCACCAGGGCCGGGGCGCCGCGGTCGTCGTCACGTTCGACGAACAGCCCGGCACCAGGAAGGACCCGGAGGGTTGGCAGCGCCTCAACTACCCCGACGAGCGGCTGGACCTCCTCGCCGCCGCCGGCGTCGACGCCGCGCTTGCGCTGCCCTTCGGCGACGAGCTGCGCCGCAAGGCCGCGGACGAGTTCGTCGAGGAGGTGCTGGTGCACGCGCTCCACGCCCGGGGCGTGTGCGTCGGCTACGACCACCACTTCGGCCACGACGGCCGCGGCGACATCAGCCTCCTGAGTCTGCTGGGCAAAAAATTCAGCTTCGAGACGCGCGCCGCGGCGCCCTTCGCGCTGGACGGCATGATCGTCTCGAGCACGCTTATACGGCGGAAGCTGCGCCAGGGCGACGTGGCCGCCGCCAACAAGCTTCTCGGCTACCGCTTCGGCGTGCGGGGCGCGGTGGAGAAGGGCAGCGGCATCGGCAAAAGCGAGTTGGGCTACCCGACGGCCAACGTCGTCCTCGAGGCCAAGATGCTGCCGGAGCCGGGCGTCTACGCCGCCCTCGGCAACATCCTCGGCGACGAGGGCCTCGCCGCGGAGGGGCCTTTCGCCGCCTTCCTCAACCTCGGCTTCCGCCCCACTTTCGACGGCGACAGCTCCCGCGAGCCCGGCCTGGAAGTACACCTCTTCGACTTCTCCCGGGACATCATCGGCCGGCGCGTCGGCGTCCAGTTCGTGGCGCGGCTGCGCGACGAGCAGAAGTTCGAGGACGCCGCGGCGCTGCGCCGGCAGCTCGTCGAGGACGAGAAGAAAGCGCGCCGCATCCTGTACAGCCACTGACGAGCGGCGTCGCCCGCGCGGGCGCGGCCGCTTTTAATTAAATAGTTATGCCCAGCGTAAAAGAAAACAAGCAGGCGGTAATCGAGCGGCATCGCACGCACGAGAGCGATACCGGCTCGGCCGAGGTGCAAATAGCGCTCTACACCGAGCGCATCAACCACCTCACCGCGCACCTGCGCCAGCATCC
>DATKXQ010000260.1:0-8151 GCA_035528975.1 bacterium | reverse complement strand
GGTCACACGCGTCCGAGATTAGAAGCTGCACCATACCTTCCTAGGTCGGCCGGTCGCCGGGGGGCGACGGTTCCTCCTCGTCGCAGGCCGGCATAGCCAAAGCCACGGCCAGTAGGACTAACCACGACCATCGTTTCATCTCGGTGTCCCCGTTGGTTTGCGTAATCCGTTAGAGTAGGAGTGCGGCCAGGCCGACGACGGCGCAATATGCGCCGAACCACCCGAAGCGCCGGCCCCGCACCGACGCCAGTACCACGTGTATCGCCGCCAGCCCCGCGGCGAAGGCGATTACGAACGCCAGAGCCAGGGCCAACCAGCTGCCGTCGAAAGTCCCGATTTTCCCGGCCTCCAGCGCCGCGGCCCCCAGTATCGCGGGGACCGACAGCAGAAAGGAAAACGTCGCGGCCTCCGCGCCGGCGAGGCCGAGGGCCAGGCCCGCCACGATCGTCATCCCGGAGCGCGAGACGCCCGGCGCGATCGCCAGCGCCTGCCCCAATCCCACGACGACCGCCGCGACGACGCTCATCTCCGCCAACTTGGCGTCCCCGCGCCGCAGGAACGTCGACGTTATTAATACCGCGGCCGTGAAGAGCAGCGCGCCGCCGACGAGCCGGTTGCTTTCGAAGAGGAGTTCGATGTTATCTTCGAATCCCAGGCCGACGACGGCCGCCGGTATCGAGGCCACGACGATTAGCGCGGCGAACCTCAGCCACCCGCGCTTGCCCCCCGCCGAGGCGGCGAATATCGTCACCAACCGGCGCCGGAAATATATGACGATGGCCAGCGCCGTCGCGACGTGGAGCGCGACTTCGAGTACGATGCCGGGCGCTTCGACGCCCAGATATCTCTGGGCCAAAACGAGGTGCCCCGACGACGAGACGGGCAGGAACTCGGTCAAGCCCTGTACCAGGCCCAGCGCCGCGTAGCGGACTAGCTCCAACGTAGCTATCACCTCGTTACGTTATTTCCGAAATACTATCAACTCCGCGGGTCGAAGTCAATAATCAATAAATAGTTATTGGATTTTACGGGGAGGGTTGCCGGCGGCCCGAAAGGCCGGAGGCGCTCGGGTTGCCCTTATTGGATGTAGCCCAACGCGCGCAGGTCGACGCTGAGGTCTTCGTAGGCCTCCGGCGCGGTTTTTCCCGCGACGGCCTTTCGCCACTGGATTAGGGCCGCGCGGAGGGCGTCGGCGAGCGGCCCTTGCTCCACCCACATGTTCTCCTCGCCCGGGTCGACGCGCAGGTCGTAGTATGCGCCGAGCAAGACGGGGTCGGCGTCCGGCAAAACGAGTTTCCAGTCGCGCCACACTACGCAATTATTTCGGTTGGGCTTGTAGTCGTAGGACTCCGTGAACTCGCTGCCGAAGTACATAAGGGTCGGCCCGCCGCCGGGGGGGCGCAGTAACGTCTCGCCGCTCATGTGGGCCGGTTTGCTTACGCCGGCGAGGTCGAGGAGCGTGGGGCCGAGGTCGAGTAACGTCACCGGGTCCTTGAAATCGCCGGCCGGCTCGCCGGCCCGGGCGATTACGAGCGGTACGCGCAGGACCGTATCGTACACCGATTTGCCGTGCTCGTACGTCCGGTGCTCCCAGAATTCCTCGCCGTGGTCCGAGGCGACGACGACGGCGGTCCGGTCGCCTTGCGCCAACTTCTCCAGAATCGGCGGCAGCAGGTCGTCCATGTAGCGGCATTCGCCGTCGTAGAGGCGGCGGTGCGCCGGGGCTCGCTCTTTCTTGGCGGGCCGGTAGTCGTCGATATACGGGGCGTCGGCGGCGTCGTAGTAGCCGGGCGGCGGCGCATACGGCGTGTGGGGGTCCATAAAATGAACCCAGATGAAGCGGGGCCGCCGGCCCCTCCGGGCCGTGAGCGATTCCAATTTGCGGGCCAGCCGCTTGCTGGTCTCGGCGGTCGGCTCGCCGATGAGGAGGGCGCGGGCCGCGGGGCCGTACCAGTTGGTGTCGTAAAAATGGATAAAACGCAGAAGCTCCGACTCGTCGCCGAAGTAGTAGTGGCCGAAGCCGTCGGCGATATAGGAGTGACGCTGCAGGAGGCGGTTGGCGTTTACGGCGTACGTGTCGTAACCGGCGTCGTACAGGAGGCGCGCCACCGTCGGCGGCCGCTCCCACGGTTTCATCAAATGGCGCTGGGCGTGCACGTCCGGATATTCGCCCGTGAATATCGCGCCCATCGAGGGCGCGGTCCAGGAGGCCGGGGCGCGCGCGTTCCGGTAAATGACGCCGTGGCGTTCGGCGAAAGCCGACAGGTGGGGCATCAACTCCGGGTTGAAGTTGTCGGCGCGCCAGGCGTCGAGCACGACGAGGACGACGTCCGGGCCGCGGGCCACGGGCCGGGCGGCCGGCGCGACGACGTGGTAGCAGGCCAGGGC
This sequence comes from bacterium, assembly GCA_035528975.1. Taxonomy (GTDB): domain Bacteria; phylum RBG-13-66-14; class B26-G2; order WVWN01; family WVWN01; genus WVWN01. The sequence continues at coordinate 5,763 of DATKXQ010000260.1, read as the reverse complement.
CAAAAAGAGGAAGACGCCCGCCGCCCGGGCCGCGCGGCCCGCCGCCGGCGCGCGACGCTTGAGCAGACGCAGGAGGAACCCCAGCCCTACCGCCGCGGCCCCGCCGCCCACCACGAAGGGCACCCAGAACAGCGCGAAGCCGCCCGGCTCTCGTGCGTCGAACGAGACGAGCCACGTGAACTCGAAGGTCGCCGCGAGCGCGAGGACGAGCCAGCCGGCGTTGGCCGCGAGCGCCAGCGATATCACGGCCGCGGCGCGCCAGGGCGCGCTCGCCGCTGCGTCCCGCTTCCTCTTCGCGGCGAGCACTACGGCCCACGCGAGCAGCGAGGCCGCCGTCGCGACGACGAAGTAGAAGGCCGAGCGGTCGAAGGCCGATTCCCAGAAGTCGACGGGCCGCCAAACGGCGCGCAAACCCCGTACGCGCGTTATCAGCGCCTCCGTCGTTCCCCAGAACGAGGCGACGGCTGCGGGAAATGCGATTGCGCCGGCTTTTCGTAATAGCTTAAACAACATGTTTGGGCGGCGCCCGGCGGAAGAGGTTACGCGGCGGTTATTTGACGTATCCGAGCGCGCGCAGGTCCGCGGCGTCGGCGGCGCCGACGTCTTCCATCGCCGAAACGTCGGGCTGCTTTCTGTCCTTTACCGTATCCTTCCACGATTGGATGCGGGCGCGCAGGCGGGCGGCCGTTTCGTCTTCGGGGAGGGGGTTGCGTTCGCCGGGGTCGGCTTGAACGTTATAGAATTCGCCCCCGGCGCTCATGTCTTCATGTTTCACTATAAGCTTGTAGGGCCAGACGATGATGGCGTCCTCGCGCGGGGCGCTGATGCGGGGCGTGGTGAACTCGCTCCCTACGAATATGGGCCGGGGGGCCTCCTCGGAATCGGCCAACGGCAGCGGCCGGCCTTGCATCGTGGGGGGTATTTCCAACCCCGCGTATTTCAGTATCGTGGAGGTTAGGTCGAGCTGGCTCACCGGCGTCGTGACGGTGGTCGGCTCCACTCCCGGGATGGATAGTAAAAGGGGCACGCGCACCGCCGGCTCGTAGACCGTTTTGCCGTGCTCGAATTCGCCGTGTTCGAGGAACTCCTCGCCGTGGTCGCTGGTGATTATTACGATCGTGTTCTCGTCGGCCTCGAGCGCGGGGAGTATCATCGGCGCCAGCAGGTCGTCGACGAAGGCGCACTCGCCCTCGTACAGCCGGTGATGGGCGTCGCGGCGCAAGGGGAGATTGGGCCGGTAGCTCTTGATGTACTTCTCGTCGGCCGGCAAGTAATACCCCGGCGGCGGCGTGTAGGGCGCGTGGGGGTCCATGTAGTGCACCCAGAGGAAGTAGGGGCGCTTGTGGGGGCGCGCCACGTATCGGCCGAGCATGAGCGTCAACGTCCGGCTCGTTTCGGAGTAGAGCTTGCGGTGCATGGAGGTGCGCATGGCCGGGCCGTACCAGTTGGTATGGAAAAAGTGCGTTCGCTGAAGGAGCGGCGGCCAACTCCAAAAGGTGTATTCGTCGAAACCCTCGCAGATCGGGTGATGGCGGTCGATGAGGCGGTTGGCCACGAACGCCGTCGTATCGTACCCGGCGTCGCGGAATATTTGGGCCAACGTGGGGCTGACCTCGTCGCGGGCGGGGCCCAGCCGGTAGCGGTGCGCATCCGCGTATTGGCCCGTGAAGATAGAGCTCATGGAGGGCGAAGTCCACGGAGCGTTCGACCACACCCGGGTGTACGCGACGGCGTTTCGCTCGGCGTAATCGTAGAGTTCCGGCATTAACGCTTCGCGGAAAGCGTCGGCCCGCCAGGCGTCCAGAACGATCAGGACGACGTTGGGGCCGTGCGGGACCGGCCGCAGCGCCCTCGCGGCGTACCGGCCGGCGACGACGGCGACGAAGGCCGCCGTGCCCGCGACCGCGGCGTAACGGCCCAACTTCCGCCACCACGGCCGGGCCGCTACGAACCGCGCGAGTATTATCGCCAACGCCGCGCCGAGGGCCGCGAAGAGCAACCAGTAGACGGCGAACGGGGCCGGTTGGCCCAGGTCCGCCGTTACGGCGCCGATTTTTATTATCCCGTCTTTCCACTGGCCGGTGACGAACCAGCCCCCGGCCGACGCGGCGATCGCCGCCGCGGCCGCGGCGCCCCGCCGGCGAGGCGCCCCCGCCGGGGCCCTCTTCTTCCTAAGCAGCACCCTCGCGACGGCGAGCACTATCGCCGCGGCCAGGACTACGGCCAGGACCAGCGCGGCGTAAAATATGGCCCGGCCGTAAACCGATTCCAACAAGCTATCCGGCTGCCAGACGCCGCGCGGAGGCCGTAAGCGGTTGAGGAACGCTTCGGACGCACCCCAGTAAAACGCCGCGGCGGCGACGAACGCCGCCCGGGACAGGGATTTCCTAAGTAATATCGTAAGCATTAAGAAAAAAGGGGCGCCGCTACCCTGCGTCCCTGCGCGTAATTAAAACACAATTCCCGCGCGAAGGCAAATTTTTAACTCAGGGCCTTCCCGATCATCTCCGGCGCCGGCTCGAGGCCGAAGGTTTTTAGCACCGTCGGCGCGACGTCGTAAATCATCAAATCGTCGCGGCGGCTCGAGACCACGCCCGGCCCCGCCCAGGCGAAGAGGCCGAATTGCGAGTGGTTGGCGTCATCCGGGCCGGTGTCGTTCTCGTGGACGTGGACCGTCGCGTTCCCCACCGAGCCGATGGACCGCCAGTCGAGATTGCCGAAATATACTACGAGGTCCGGCGGGACGTTGCCGACGGACCGGTAGATATCCTCCGGCCTGAACGCCCGGGTGCCGATATTGACGCCCTGCTCGTCCGTTATGGCCTCGAGCTTCTCCTTAAGCTCGGTGCGTACTTTCTCGTAATCGCCGGCGGGGATGGCGCCCCGGGGTTCGCGGCCGGCGACGTTTAAAAAGCACCGGCCGTAATAGCCGCCGTCGCCCCAGGCGACCGTCTTCTCCCAGTCGACGAGGTCGTACTTGAATTTCGTTTTACCGGCGGGCGCCTCTTTCAGCGTCAGGTAACCCTCCTGGATGAGCCAGTCGTTGAAGCAGATGCCGCCGATCATACTTTTGATGCCGTGGTCGGAGACTACCATGACGTGGGCGTCGGCCGGCAGCACCTCCAGGAACTCGCCGACCTTGCCGTCGAGGTAGACGTAATACTCTTTCAGTTTGCCCTTGTAGCGCGGGTCGTCCTCGTAGTTGGGGTGCGTCGGGTCGAAGTACTTCCACATGCCGTGGTGCAGCCGGTCCGGCCCCATCTCCACGAACATCAGGAAGTCCCACGGCTTGTTGGTCGCGAGCCACCGCGCGGCGGCGAAGCGGTTGGCCGTCATCTTCCACACCTGCTCGAGCAAGTAATCCTTGTCGTCGGTGCGGAAGTCGCCGACGTCGATTATGTACTCGCCCAGCTCTTTTATTATTTCGCCCTTGAGCTCGAGCGGGTACGTGAACTCGCTGTCGGCGACGGGCGTGAGGAAGCAGGAGATGAGGTTGCCGTTGACGGCCTTGGGCGGGTAGGACGGCGGGACGCCGACGACGATGACCTGCTTGCCGGCGCGGCCCAGGATATCCCACGCCGCGTCCACGCGCACGGCCTGCGAGTTGGCGAAGAACAGGCCGTCGTAGGAGTGGTCGCGGCGGTTGCGGAAGCCGTAGAAGCCGAGCTGTCCCGGGTCCCGGGAGGTCATCATGCACATCCAGGCCGGGACCGTGATGGCGGGGACGGTGGACTCCAGCGGCCCCCAGGTGCCGCGCTCCACTATGGATTTGATGTTCGGCAGCTCGTCGAGCCACTTGTCGAATACGAGGACCGGGTCGGCGCAGTCGAGGCCGATTACGGCGAATTTGGGGGAAGGCATGTCGTATGTTCCTTTTAAGGTTTAACGATCGCGAATACGGTTTCGGTGATTTCTTGCGCCCGGGCGAGCGCGTTTCGCGCTTCGTTCTCGTCCGAGAACCACGACGGCTCGTCGCCTTCAATCAAGTCCGGGTAACGGGTAGGGATATAATATTTATTTAACACGTCGATGGCGTCGCGGTATGACGCGAGCGTAGGTTCTTTTAATGATACGAAAAGCTCGGGAAGGTTATGGATTTTCGGAATGCTTTTACCGCGGTATAAGAGAAGGCCCTTGAGCGCTTTTTCGACCGCTTGCTGCGCGTGGAAACACGCGTTCGCGCAAAGCTTCCCCTCGAGCAACTTCCGGCACGAGTCGAGGTCGCGTTCGGCGAACTCAAACCACAGTTGCCATTCCGGCGTCATATACGACCCTCCCTCTCGCGACTATCTCTTCCCGGAAAAACCGGCGCCCCTCGCTCATTCGCTCGAACTCGGCCGGGGTATAAACGACGACGTCTGCGGCAAGCTGTGGCCTGGTGATTCTCGCGACGTCGTCGATCCGGTCCATGAAGCGTTTATCGGTTTCCTTTATAACTACCAAGTCGATGTCCGACCACTCGCCGACCTCCCCGGTGGCGAGCGAGCCGAAGACGATCACCTTCTCCGCGCCGTACTCGCGGATGAGGAGCGGGAGGATGCGGGCGAGCTCCGCCTCCAGCGCGGCCTTGCGTTTTTCGTGTACGGCGGTAACCATAGCGAAAGGCGCCTCTCGAAGCGCCCGTAATAATAACCCGCGGCGCGCGGCCGGTCAACGGCTATAACGGCCCGCCGGCCCCCTTCGTCCCCGTCGGCGCGTTATCGGGCCGGTTATGGACCGGGTCGGCGCAGTCGAGGCCGATGACGGCGAGTTTAGGGCCGGTTGTCATGTCTATCTCCGTCAGGTTCGTCGCCGCCTTCGCGCTCGTGGCGCTTTTGCTCGAGCCGCTCCGATATCACCATTCCCACCAGGCCGCCGACGAGGACCGCGACGTACAGGACGCCTATTATCGACTCCAATACCGCCACTACCTGGGTGATATGGGTCAGCGGCGTGATGTCGCCGTAGCCGAGCGTCGTCAACGTCGCGAAGCTGAAGAGGACGAAATCGGAGTAGTCGACGAGGTTGTTGAGATTGGTTTGCTCGCTTATATGGAAGGACCCGGGTTGGAGCAGCTCGATCCACAGGTACAACATGCTGAAGAACAGGCCGATGAGGATGTACGCGCTCACCGCGCCCGCTACCTCGTCGAACGTAATCCGCCGGTAGCGGCTTACCCGCGACAGCACCGCGACGATGGCGAAGCCGTAGAAGACAGCCCACCCCGGGATGATGACGAAGACCAGAGCCGGGTTCTTCAGGTAGAGGATGTCCAACCACGACAGGCCCGCGAAAAGCGAGAAGACCGCGGCCAGCGGTATGAACTCACTCTTCTTTCGGCAGACGGCGAAAATCACGAGCAGGAGCGCCGCCGTCTGGAACAGGTTGAAGACGCTTATGACCGCGGGCCGGTGAACGAAGAACGGATACGCCACCATAAGGCCCACCAGGACGGCGAGCAGCCAGATGAGCCGGCCCTCGCCCCAGCGCCCCGGGTGGGCGGCTTTCGACAGGATTTCGTTTTTCCGCGACGGTTTTCGCATTTCGCCTACGTGGCCGCCTTGGTTTTAAAAAGCGACGGCTAAGAGGTTTTCTTCGCCGCCTCCAGCAAGAGCTTCGCTACCTCGGGCCGGGTGAACTCGGGCGGCGGCAGCTCGCCCTCCCGCAGCATCTCGCGGACCTTCGTCCCGGAGAGGAAGACGTGGGCGTCCTTGCCGTGGGGGCAGGTTTTGGTGGAGGCCATGTTGCCGCACTTCGTGCACCAGAACGCGTGGTCGAAGAACA
>DATKXQ010000259.1:0-2905 GCA_035528975.1 bacterium | reverse complement strand
ATGATTACTTGACGAACTTCATCAGCTCGGCGGCGACGTCGGCCGGGTCGGCGAACTTGACGTTGGGGCCGCAGTCGCCCATTATTTCCTTCGCGTGGGCGGCGTCCTCTTTCGGGATGATGACGAATACCGGGACGCTGTGGATGGCGCAGGGTTTGAGGAGGTCGGAGGCGCAGACGTTGGAGCCCTCGAGCGGGAGGAACTTGTGGAAGTAGCCGACGACGGCGACGATGCCGTCGGCGGGGTTTATGTAACCGAGGTACCGGCCGGCGTTGTCGTAGCCGTTGCCGAGCGGGGCCGTCTCGACGCCGGCGGCCGCGAGTTTGCTCAGCAAGAGCGGGTCCGTACCGTCCATATAACCTATCTTTTTCATATATATGCTCCCTTCTCTTTCGCTTTGGGGCTACGGCGTCGACTAAACCAGGCCCTGGTCGATGGTCGAGTCGGCGATTTTCTTGAAGCCGGCGATGTTTGCGCCCTTGACGTAGTGGCAATACTTGTCCTTCTCGTCGTACCCGTACATCATGCACTGTTCGTGGATGGCGGCCATAATGCCGCGGAGCTTTTCGTCCACCTCTTCGCGCGTCCACAGGAGCCGCAGGCTGTTCTGGGACATCTCCAGGCCGGAGACCGAGACGCCGCCGGCGTTGGCCGCCTTGCCCGGGCCGTACAGGATCTTGGCCTCCAGGAAGACGTCGGCGCCCTCGGGCGCCGTGGGCATGTTGGCGCCCTCGGATACGACGGAGCAGCCGTTTTTGACCAGGTTCTTGGCGTCGTTGCCGTTGATTTCGTTCTGCGTCGCGCTGGGGAACGCGCAGTCGGCCTTTATGGCCCACAGCGGGTTGTGGTCGAGTTTCGGGTCGGCGGGCGCGTATTTGGCTTTCGGGAATTGCTCGACGTATTCCTTGATCCGGCCGCGCTTGACGTTCTTGAGCTCCATTACGAAGGAGAGCTTATCTTCGTCGATTCCGTCGGCGTCGTGGATGAAGCCGCTGGAGTCGGAGAAGGTTATCGGTTTGGCGCCCAGTTGGATAAGCTTTTGGGTAGCGTACTGCGCGACGTACCCGGAGCCCGATATCAGACAGACCTTGCCGTCGAGCGATTCGCCGCGGGTGCGGAGCATCTCTTCGGCGAAGTAGACCGTGCCGTAGCCGGTGGCCTCCGGCCGGATATGCGAGCCGCCCCAGTTGAGGTTCTTGCCCGTCAGCACGCCGGTGAACTCGTTGCGCAGGCGCTTGTACGTGCCGAACAGGAAGCCGATCTCGCGCGCGCCCACGCCGATGTCGCCGGCGGGCACGTCGGTGTTGGGGCCGATATACTTCTGGAGTTCGGCCATGAAGCTCTGGCAAAAGCGCATCACTTCGGCGTCGGTCTTGCCCTTGGGGTCGAAGTCGGAACCGCCTTTGCCGCCGCCCATGGGCAGCGTCGTGAGCGCGTTCTTGAATATTTGTTCGAAGCCCAGGAATTTTATAATGCCGAGGTTGACCGACGGGTGGAACCGCAGGCCTCCCTTGTACGGGCCGATGGCGTTGTTGAACTCCACGCGCATGCCCCGGTTGACCATAAACTCGCCGTCGTCGGTCTCCCAGGGGACGCGGAACATTATCACGCGGTCGGGCTCGACGACGCGCTCGAGGATGTTCGCTTTTTTATATTGGGGGTTTTCGTCGATGAAATCCGCCAGCGACATAAATACTTCTTCTACGGCTTGTATAAATTCCGGTTGGTCCGGGTCGCGGGCTTTTACTTTGTTGAGAGCTTCTTCGACGTACATTAAAACGACCTCCTTATGTAGTTGCTAAGCGGCGCCTCGTGCGACGCCGTACCGGTTTTTCGGAAGCGGCGTAATGCGGAAAAGCCGTTGGCGGAGGGCAGTTACGGGAATTATGGAACGAAATGTTACGAAGAGCGCCGTCGAAAGTCAAGGGGTATTTTACGTCGATAAAAGGATTTTGGCGACGGGGGTTCGTTCGGCGGCGGGGCGTTATGAACCGTTTTTAACGCCGAACCGGGGTATAACTCTCCGGGCGTGTCGCGCCGGGAACCGGCTCGCCGGCGCGGCGTTAAACGCGGCCGCCGCCGCAGGCCCGGATCTTGCGGCGCGCCATCTCGCGTACCGCTTCGCGCGCCGCGCCCAGGATTTTTTTGGGGTCGAGCGCCGCCGGCTCGTCTTTGAAGTAGCGGCGCGTCGCGGCGACGAAGGCCAAGCGTAGGTCCGTGTCGACGTTCACCTTCGCGACGCCGCGGCCTACAGCTTCCCGCAGCAGTTCGTCGGAGAGGCCGCGCGCCTTCCCCAGGCGGCCTCCCGCTTCCTCCACCGCGCGCACGACGTCCTCGTATACCGCCGAGGCGCCGTGGAGCACCAGCGGAACCGGCGTCGCGGCGGCGATCGCCGCGAGCCGCGCGACGTCGATGAAAGGGTCCCCTTCGAATTTGTAAGCGCCGTGGCTGGTGCCGACGGCGACGGCCAGCGAGCCGACGCCGGTCGCGGCGACGAAGGCCGCGGCCTCGTCCGGCTCCGTAAAAGTCCCCCGGTCGTGGCCGCGGGCGACGTGGCCCAACTCCCCCTCGACCGCGATGCCTTCCGGCCCGAATTCCTCGACGGCGGCCCGCACCAGCGCGGCGTTCTCGTCGTACGGCAACTTCGAGCCGTCGACCATCACCGAGTTAAAGCCGAGCCGGACCGCTCGGCGGGCGGCGTCGAGGCTCGAGCCGTGGTCGAGGTGGAGGGCGAGCGGGACCGCCGCGCCGCCGATGATATCACGCGCGAGGCGGGCCAGCGCGTCGCCGCCGTAGGCGAGGGCCCCCTCGCTCATCGCGACGAAGGTGGGGGCGCGCTCCTCCTCCGCCGCGGCCACGACGGCCTGGACGAACTCGAGGTCGTTGACGTTGAACGCGGCGACGG
>DATKXQ010000258.1:0-7686 GCA_035528975.1 bacterium | reverse complement strand
GGAAGGGCAAATGAAAACCCCGGGAGGCAGCCTGGTGTTGATATCGCACGCGTACAATCGTAAAATATATTGACGGCCCGGGGCTACCTCCTTTTCGGGCCCCCGCCTTATACGGGATGCGTAAAAGCAGCTTTTTCGCGCCGCGAAAGCGGCTTCGGTGGGACACGGCCTTGTTCGCCTTCCTCGTGGTGGCCTACGTGCTGCCGTTGTGGGCGTTCCGCTTCGTCCCCACCGAGGACGGCCCGGCCCACCTCGGCAACGCGTATATAATAAAGACGTACTACGAGGCCGCGGGGTCGGTGTTCCGGCAGTACTACATCTTCAATCCCCGCGTCATTCCCAACGTCGTTTACCATTACGCGCTGGCCGGATTAATGTACGTTTCCCCGCCGTGGGCGGCGGAGAAGGTCCTGCTTTCGTTGTACGTAATCTTTTTCGCGCTGGCCTTGCGGTATCTCGCCGGCGCCACGGGGACGCGCGCCGGGCCGGGGATCTTTCTCGCCTTCCCCTTCATCTACAGCTTCCCCTTCCAGATGGGTTTCTTCGGATTTGCGTTTTCGTTGGTGCTGGCGTGTTTCGGGTTGGGTTGGTTCCTCCGGCGCGGCCGCGCGTCTTCCGGCCGCGTGTGGCTCGGCCTCAACGTCCTCGCGATCTTCACCTTCTTTTGGCACTTCTTGGGGTGGGCGTTTTTAATTGGGGGGATACTTTATTTCGCGGGCGCCGACGGCTTGGGGCGCGTACTGGGATGGCAGCCGGCTGGGGGAGCCCTCGCCGCGCGGCGGCCGGCGAGGCCGTGGTTGGCGCCGGCGTATTTGGCCCCGGCGATCGCCCCGGCCGTCGTTTACTATTTTAAATCGGACCACACCGCGTCGCTCGCGTACCGGCCCGTCGGTTATCTCGTAGAACGCCTTTTCGCGGGGGGCGTCCTGAACTCGCTGCACGACTATCAGCGGTGGGAGGGTTTGGCGGTCGCGGTAGTTTTCGGCCTCCTCCTCGTCGGGGCGGCCGTTACGCTCGCGGCGCGGGCGAGGGGCGGTTCCTCTGCGGAAACCGAAGGCGGGGGAGGTATTTTCGTTTGGGGTTGGGGTTGGGCCGTTCCGATCACCGTCGCCGCTTACTTTCTGATACCCGACGGGAACCCCGTACGCGGGAGTTACGCGAGCGTGCGGTTGGCGTTGCTGCCGTTCCTGGTCGGGGCGATGTGGCTGGCGGCGATAGATCTCCGGTGGCAGCGCCGGCTGCTGTACGTCGTGGCGCCCTTAGTGGCGGCCGCCCATCTCGTCGGCGTGTTTCTCGGTTTCGCCGCGGCGGACGCGCCGCTCCGCGAGTTCACCAGCGGCCTATCGCGCGTGCCGCGAAACGCCACCGTACTCGCGTGGACCAATTTGCGGTCGGAGCCCGGCGCGCGGGTCAACTACGTTAAGCACGCCGGCGGTTATTACGTGGTTTCCCGGAACGTCGTCGACGTCGGCAACTACGAGCCGAGCTATTCGTACTTCCCGATGCAGTGGCGCGGCCGCTCGCCCCTCACGTTCGCGGGTTGTTATAAAAGGATACCCGTCTTCACGCGGGCCAGTATTTACGCCCACGCGGAGTATCTCGTCTGTTGGAAGATAAACCGCAACGCGGGCGGGGTATCCGAGATCTTCGCCCGGGATTATCGGGCGGTCTTCCGCCGGGGCGGCCTTTCCATTTGGCGCCGCCGGCCCCCTCCCCTTTCCCCGCCTTAGAAGTGAAACGCGGGCCCGAAGCCGCCGCTGAAGACGGGTTTGCGGGCTTCGCCCTCGAAACCGGCCGTAGTGTCCCCCACGTCGTAGAAGTCGTAGTCCAGCGCGGCCGTGATGTATATGCAGAGGGGGAGGAAGACCTCGATGGTGTTGGCGTTGCGGAACACCAGGCCGCTCTTCCACCCCCGGAACTCCGTCGGGTATTCGTAGCGGAGGCTGCCGTAGCGGCCGCGCCAGCCGAAGAACACGTCGGAGAAGATGCACTTGGTGGGCGAGGGTTTGTAGCGGACGCCGCCCAGTATACCCAATTGCCCCAGCGAGCCGCCGTCCCGGCTGGTCGCGAAGCGCGCGCCGAAGAGCGGGCTTACCGCCGGCCGCAGCGGCCCGGAGGTGAAGTAGATGGGCAAGTTGTACGTGAAGTCAAAGATCTTTATTGCCGCGAAGCCGGAATAGTCCTGGGTCGAGAAATAATCGAAGGAGACGAGGTGGGTGACGTGGCCGTCGTTGCGGTAGAGATCGCCTCCCATGTGGAAGCCCACTTCGTACGTGCGCTCGACGGCGTCCCTCGGTAGGTCGTACGCCTCGTAGGAGGCGGCGCCGAATGCCCCCCCCACGAGGTACGAGTGGTCGATGCCCTGGGCCGCCGCGAGCGAGGCCGCGGCCAGCGCGACGATTACGGCTATCCGTTTCACGGTTCGTCCTCCTTTTTCTTTAGAAGCTGAACGACGGCCCCACGTCGATTAGGCCGTAGCCGAAGCCGGCTTCTTCGAATTCGAACGCGGCCTCGAAGCCCGCCCGGAGCGCTACCGCTTCCGTTAGGGCGAAGAAATAGCGGTTGCGGAAGGTCCCGTAGCCCCTGTCGTCGACGTATTTATAGCCGCCGTCGAAGGTCATGTAGAAAGGCGACGACAACGAGTTGAGGCGGACGCCGAAGTAGGCCGCTATTATGGGCCTGAAACCCTCGTTGCGCCGGACCCCCCACCGGGGGTCGGTTTCTTCGTTCGTGAAATAACCCAGGCCGAGGGTGGGCGCTAAATAGGGTCGGAATTTCCCCTTGAAGGGATACATCCAGTACTCATTCTCCCAACGGACGGACGTCGTGTTGCCGTCGTCCGGTTTCAGCGCGTGGCCGCCTAGGCGGACGTCTACGCCGAACCAGGAACCGTCGTATTGGGCCCAGAAGGCGCCCCCGCCGCCGAAGGCCGAGGAAGGTCCGAACGCCGCTACCGCCATCGGCCCGAGGCGCAACGCCCCCTCGTCGGTGGCGTTCGGGATGGCACCCGCCCCTACCGTTACGGCCGCGGCGCACAGCGCCGCCGCCAGCTTTATCAAAACACGCCCCATCTGTCCTCCTCTTCGGTTTACCCTCGAACGGGATATTCTTCCCGGTACGTGACCAGGTTGTATTCGCCGAGGTCGGCTCGCTCCAGCAGCGCCGGCATCGGCCCCGCGGCGCCCAGCTCCCCGCCCGGTTTCATCAGGTAGGCGCGCGTCGCCAGCTCCCGGGCCGCGGCCGGCTCGTGCGTCGCGAATATTATAGTAGTTCCCCGCTTCCGATTCAAGTCCCGCAGGTGGCCTATGGCGTCCGCGCGGGCCCGGACGTCCAGCCACTCGAAGGGCTCGTCCAGGACGAGCAGCTCCGGGTCCGTCACCAGCGCCCCCGCCAGCGCTACCAGTTTCTTCTCGCCGCCCGAGAGGTAGTGTACCACCTTGGCCGCGAGCTTTTCAATATGCAAGGCCGCAAGCGCCGCCTCCACGCGCCGCGCGACTTCCTCCCGCCGCATCCCCAGGTTGCGCGGCATGAACGCCACGTCGTCGAAGACGGTGGGGCCCAGGATCTGGTCGTCGACGTTCTGCAGCACGACGCCCGTCCGGCCTACGAGCCGGCCGAAATCCCGCGCCGGGTTTTCGTCGAAGACGCGCACCTCTCCCTCGAGCGGTTCCAGTATCCCCAGGATATGTTTGACGAGGGTCGTCTTGCCGCAGCCGTTGGGGCCGAGGACGGCGACGCTCTCGCCGGCGCAGACGCGGAAATCGAGGCCGCAGACGTCCACCTCCGTCCGGTCTTCGTAGACGTGGCGGAGGCACCGCACCGAAACGACCGCGTTAGAGGTGCATTCTTCCATCGAAACCTCGGACTTTCAGCGCCGCCGCGGCGTCCTCGGAGCGCGCCAGGGCCGCGAGCACGACGTGCCCCACCGCCCGGCCCGTGTTGACCACGAAGCGGCGCGGCCGCCGCCACCCCGGCGCCCCCCGCAAGCGATACGCGACCCGGACGTCCCGGGCGACGTCGGCTAAGATAAACATGGCGCGATACGTCAGAAAGAGGCCCGCCACCAGGAACCGGGGCAGAAACCGCCCCGCGGCGAGGAGCCGCGGCACCGGCGTCGTCGCCACTATCAAAAGCACCGTGAGCGCCACCGCCAATACCCGCACCGCGAAGTACAATACCGCGAAGAGCGCAAGCCCCCGCACGCTCAGGAAGACGAGGACCAGGAAGACGAGGGGGTAGGCCGAGGCGGCCAGTATGCGGCGGGCGGGCAGCCGGGAGGTGAACAGGAAGGCGAGCAGCAGCGCGTACAACGCGGCGTAGAAGGCGAAGTCGTATATCAGCACCAGCGCCGCCACGACGCCGGCGAGCCAGAGCAGTTTGGCCCACGCCGGCACGCGGTGCAGCCACCCGCGGCCCGTCGTCGCCCAGTAGTCGAGGTCTTCGAAGAACATTATACTATTATACCGTCAAGGAATCAGCCGCGGCGCCGCCTTCTTTAAGTAGGCCGCGACGGTGGCCGTAACCGCGGCCTCCAGCGCCCACCCGACCGCGCCCAGGCCGAAGAATAGCGCCGCCAGCCGCCCCGTCGAAACCTCGCCGCGGCCGGACTCGGCCGCCGCGTGCGCTTCGCCGACGTGTTCCGCGGAGCCGTCGAACAACCGGAGTTCGACCGCGGCCCCCCGGCCGCGGTGCACGACCTCGTCGAAGTCCCGCGTCCCGACGGCCACCACGCCGAAGGCGAGGGCGGTGCCGGCCACGAGCGCCAGCGTCGTGGCGACGAACGCGCGCGGCCAGGTCGGCTTGACGAACGCGAACGCGCGGAAGAGCGCGAACGCGGCCAGCGCCTCGGCGCCCAGCGTCACCGTGTTCAGGCCCACGACCGTCACGCCGCCGTGCCCCAGCAGCGCGAGTATGACGTTGGCCAGGAAGCACGCCAGCAGGGCCGCCGCCGGCCCGGCGACTATTCCCGCCAGCGCCGCGAGGTTTAAGTGGTAGGCCAGCGGCGCGACGTGCAGCGACATCGCGACCACCATGAGCGCCGCGAAGAAACCCGCCCGGGCGAAGACGAGCAGGTTGCGCGCCCGGCGGAACTTCAGCCACAGGACGAAGAGCGCCGCGGCCGCGACCGCGTAACCCGCCGCCCACAGGTAAAAGGGAAGAACGCCGTCCGGGAGGTGCAGGTGCGCCATAGGCCTCGGTCGGGGAGGTTACAACCGACGGACCTCGGCGGTCAGGCCGTCGGCCTTGATTACCTCCACGGAGGCGCCCGCCGGGATCTCCTCGGCCGCGGCGGCCTTCCAGTATTCGCCGCGCACGAAGACCTGGCCGCCCGCCGGCCCCACCGCCGTTACGGCCCGGCCGCGTTCGCCCACCATCCCCTTGTCGCCGGTGGTCGGCTTGCGCCGCTGGGCCCGCAGGCCCATCCCCACCGCGAAGAGGAAGAAGAGCACCGTCGTCACGACCGCGGGGATGATGACCGCCCAGGATATCCGCAAGTACGTCGCCGGCGTGTCTATGAGCAATATGGAACCCAACAACATCGATATCGTACCTCCGATGGCGAGAAGGCCGTGGCTCGTGACCTTTATTTCCGCCAGAAAGAGGATAAGCGCGAAGACTATCAGCGCCACGCCGGCGTAGTTCACCGGGAGCGTCGAGAGCGCGTAGAACGCCAGGATGATGCAGATGCCGCCGGCGATTCCGGGCAGGATGGAGCCGGGGTTGGAGAGTTCGAAGATGAGGCCGTAGAAGCCGATGATGAGGAGGATGTAGGCGACGTTCGGGTCCGTCAGGACCGCCAGCAGGCGCTGGCGGAAGTCGGGGACCTCCTCCTCGACGCGCGCGCCCTTCGTCTTTATGGTGACGAGGCGGCCCGCGGCCGTTACCTTCCGCCCGTCGGCCTTCGCGAGCAGGTCGCCTAAGTCGTCGGCCACGAAGTCCACGACGTTCTCGGCCACGGCGTCCTCGGCGGAGAGCGAGGCCGACTTGCGGACGGCCAGCTCGGCCCACTTCTCGTTGCGGCCTCGCCGCCGCGCCAGACTCTTTATGTAGGAGGCGGCGTCGTTCGTAACCTTCTCGGTCATCGTCTCGTCGGCGCCCTCGCCGCCCGCGCCCAGCGTGACGGGGTGCGCCGCGCCGATGGAGGTGTTGGGCGCCATCGCCGCCACGTGGGCCGCCAGCGTGATGAAGGTCCCCGCGCTCGCCGCCCGGCCTCCCGGCGGCCACACGTACACCGCCACCGGGACCTTCGACGCCAGGACCTTCTTGATTATCTCGCGCATGGAGGGGTCGAGGCCGCCGGGGGTGTCGAGCGAGATGACCACCAGCGCCGCGCCGTCCTCCTCCGCCCGCTCGATGCCCTCCACCAGGAACTCCGCCATGATGGGGCTCACGACGCCCTCTATTTTGAGGTGGCGGACGAGGGGGGCCTTGGCCGGGGCCGCGAGGGCGGCCGAGGCCGCGGCCAGCGCCGCCAATATAAGTATCGCGCGTCTCATAATTGCCTTCTCGATTAACTGAACTGCCATATTATTTTACCTATGGAATAAGGCCAGTTCCTCGCACGGGCGTCGCCGTAGTCGTTCGCATTATCCCACCACTTCGTCAAATGCCAGTAGTAGGCGCCGCTCTTGGATCGGTACTTCTCGAACTCTAAGTCGCAAAGGCTTTCGCCCCAGTAGCCGCTGACCTCGTCCATCATTACGATGAGTTCGGCGTCGACGTCTTCGGCCCGGAACGTATTGGCCCCGGATCCTGGGGCGCCGACGTGTTCGGTATTAATCGTCATCGATACCGAGTATGAAAGACGGAATAGGTTTTCGACGGTGCGTATGAACTCCGCGTAGTTGCACGTTTCCGGGATAATACCGCCGGGCACCATCTGGCCGACATCTTCGGGGTCGAAGTAGAAGACGAAGTTCTCGCTGAGCATGGCCTTGAGGAGGTTTAGGTCGCCGCGGTTGAAGGCGGTCTCGACGTTCACCAGGACCGCCCGCGGCGACGTCGACACGACGCGGTAGTCGACGTTGGGCGTCACGCCCTCCTCCTCGCCGCACGCGAGCGCGAGAAGCGTTATCGCTATACCCGCTAGAATTATTTTCTTCATCGTCGCGCCTCCTAAAAAGGCAATTTATACAACGCCAATATCTTCCCCAGCGACGTGGGTGCCACGCCGGGGTTCGCGTCGCGCGACCAGTTCGTATTGTCCCACCACTTCGTAAGGCGCCAGAACTTCTTGCCGCCCGAGCCGTCGTAGCGCTCGAACTCGAAGTTGCAGTAGCCCTTGTCGGCAAGGTAACCGTTTAATCCGTCCACCATTACGAGCAGTTTGATATTAACGTTCTCGGCCTTGTAGACCGTGGCGTTAGGTTCGGGTTCGCCTACGGAGGCCGTCGGTATCGTTAAGGAGATCGAATATGCGGCTTTAAACATTTTACGCGCGGCGGCCTTAAAGTCTAAGTCCGACCAAAACACGGGGACCTCGTATTCGCTCTCCGGCGGGTTCTGCCCTACGTCGTCCGGGTCGAAGTAGAAGACGAAGTTGGGGCTGAGCATGGCCTTGAGGAGGTTTATGTCGCGGCGGTTGAAGGCCGTCTCGACGTTCACCAGGACCGCGCGCGGCGACGTCGGCACGAGGCGGTAATCCTCGTTGGGCGTTACGCCCGGCTCCTCGCCGCACGCGAGCGC
>DATKXQ010000257.1:0-2325 GCA_035528975.1 bacterium | reverse complement strand
CGACTTCGCCGCGCGCGAGCCGCTCCCGGCCGTCGGCCGCGACGAGCGCCGCCACGCAAACGAACCTCGCGCCCCTCTCTCCCGCCGGGACGCCGGCGAGCTCACGCAACAGTTTCTCGTTGTTCGCGACGGGGTCGCAGCTCGGGCCCGCGTACCGGCTCGAGCGCACGCCGGGTTCCCCGCCCAGCGCGTCGACCTCCAATCCGGAGTCGTCCGCCAGCGTCAAAACGCCGGCGGCCCGGGCGACCGCGCGCGCTTTTGCCAAAGCGTTCTCCTCGTAGGTGGCGCCGCTCTCCGGCGGAAGTTCGATAATACCCATAGACTCGAGGCCCGCCACTTCCGCGGCCTCGCCGACGATCGCGGCGACCTCCTCTATCTTCCCGACGTTGCGCGTCGCCAGGACTGCGCGGACCTTGGCCATTACTCGAAGATGACGAGCTTTACGTCGTCGATAATCACTTTATAAGAGCCGGGATTCTGCTCCCCCCCGTAAGAGGTCAAACCGTCGGCCTCGAAACCGACGCCTATGATGCGCGTAAGGTCGGGCCGGTAGCCCTCTTTCAAATCGTAGGACCCGTCGCGCTCGACCTCGAAACGCGGCTCGCCCGCCCGCGGCAGATATTTTATCGCATAGGATACGTGCGTCCAGGCCCGAGGCCGGAGCGTGACGCGGCGGCGGTATTGCCGGTCCACGTCGAGCGCTTCGTCGTCGAGCAGGAGCAGGCGGACGTCCACGGCGAACTCGTTGGGGTTGTACGCGGCGAACTCGAGGCGGTGATGTTTCGAAAAATCCTTCAACCGGGGGTAGAGGTTGACGATGCGACTTACGCGGCCGCAGGGGAACTCGGCCGCGAGCGCGATGCGTCCCTCCCGAACCACGTCCCGTTCCTCCGCGACCGTCAGCGCGTCGCTCTCGTCTCCGCTCAACCAAAACGCGCCGTCGATGCCCGACTCGAAATCGAAAACCGGCAATAGCCCTTTCAAGGTACGGTATAATTTGACGACGCCGCCGCTGGTATCCTCGCCCCGGAACCCGGAGGCCGAGACGCGCAGCGGGCCCCCGGCCCGGTGCCGCAGCCGATACGAGCCGTCCTCGCCGGTATAAGTCGCGAAGACGTCGTCGCCCACCCGGGCACCGTAAACCGTAACGCCGCGCGCGTCCGCCGCCCGGCCGCCGATATCGACTTCCCGGCCCGCCGGTGCCGCGCCGCCCAACTCCTTCAATAAAGCCTTCCGCAATTCGAATATCTGGTTGTTGCCCAGGTCCCGCGAGGATATGTCGCTCAGGTCCTCTATCGCGTACGGCAATAGCGCTTTCAATCTCTCTTCGACGTATTCGCGGCCCCTCTTCCTTTCGACCAATTTAAACAGCGCCCAGTCCTCCAGCCCCTGGCGCAGCAACTCCAGCCGCATCGACGATACGGGCCCTTCGACGCCGACGGGCTCGCCGGGGTAATACCAGGCACCCAGGCCGTTGCCGTACGCCGCAGCCGTCCCCGCCATGGGGTCGTCGGTCCAGGGGTTGACGGGGCGCACCGCGGCCGCGGGAGGCGCGAGCGCGCCCACGCCGGCCGCCCGCCACAAGTAACCGTACCACGATATCAACCTGGCCCCCGCCCGCCGGCCGTCCAAAACGTCACCGCCCGAGCCGTCGGCTCGCATAAAGTACCGGTGCGGCCGCGGCAGGCGCTGAAAGCGCTCGGGGCACGCCGCCACGTCGGAAAACCGCGGCAGCCAATAGGACACCGCGCTATCGAGCGACACTCCCGGCGCGCCGCGGTACGGCGACGTCGCGGCCGCCAACGCCGGCTTCCCCGGCCACGAGGACGACGCCTTCGCGAAGTCGCCCCACCATTTCGCCGAGGCCGCGCCGGCCGCGAACGGCGACGGCGAGCCGCCCTCGAACGCCGCCCAGACGACGGCCCGCGGCGTCTTCCCGTCGCCCAGCGCATCGGAGAGCGCCCGATACTCCTCGGCCATTTCGGCGGGCGCCGGCGCTTTCCCGTCGGCCTTCGGCGAGAGGTAGAAGAACGCGAGGCCGGCCCCGGCGGCGGCTTCCGCCCATTCCGCCGCGGCCTTCTTGGCGCTCGTAGTCAAGCGCCGCTGCGAATACCCGCCGTCGAGTGGGCGCACGTGGCGCGTCTCGAGTAATCTCAGATGCGGCGCCAGCTCGTCTTCATCGACGGGCTTCCCTGCCGCTTCCCCCTCCCAGGCCGCCACGGCGGCGTAATCGGCCTCGACGAAGGCGTACGGTAATAAGTCCTTCTCCAGCGTGGCTTCGAGCACGTCGACTTCCAACGTCAGTTTTTGCGCCTCCGCTGTTTT
>DATKXQ010000256.1:0-3649 GCA_035528975.1 bacterium | reverse complement strand
AACGTGAACGCCGCCGACCCCACGCAGGCCGAAGACCTCTACGATGACGAAGGTAATGAACTGCCGAAGTCGAAACGTACGGCAGCGACTTATCGTGAACGCCTCCGGCGAACCGTTGAAGATTTTTGTCATAGGAAACGTAAGCGGCGGCCCATGAGGCCGCCGTGGTCGGCGCCGTGGCGGGGCGGCGCTGGCGCGAGATCGTCGAGCGAGCGAAGCAACCGGCAAAAATAGCAGTCGAAGGGGCAAATGATTAATACCTCCGATACCTGGGCATCGGATTGGTTATTGCTGGCGATCGCGGCGTTCTGCCTCGG
This sequence comes from bacterium, assembly GCA_035528975.1. Classification (GTDB taxonomy): domain Bacteria; phylum RBG-13-66-14; class B26-G2; order WVWN01; family WVWN01; genus WVWN01. Next base: position 3,332 of record DATKXQ010000256.1, on the reverse strand, counting down.
CATGGCCGCGGCGATTATTTGGTACGAAAGGAGAAGGCGGCTATGAAGGTACTCAAGGTCGTAGGCGAAGGCGCGGAGCGGCGGACTTACGTCGACGACGGGCCGAAGTGTGATGAGAATATCCCGCTAAATAGCAAGGGCGGATGGTATTGCCGCGACGGTAAGAGCTTTTATTATCCTCCGGGGTTTACGGGGCCGTCAACTTGTAAAGCCTGCCCCGCTTGCCACGGCACCGGCGTTATCCCGGTAGAGTTATGGCCCGACGCGGTGAAGGCGGAGTGGCTATGCGGGTTGGGATACGACGGGTTTGATTACTACAGCGGCCCCGAAGAAAAAATGACGGCAAGGGTAACGTGGTATTTAGATGTGGCACAAACTGACGCGCAATATATCGAGGGCCGCGGCAATAACTTAACCGAAGCATTGACCGCTTTGGTAATCGCGGTAGCAGAGGAGGAAAAATGAATACGATACCGCTATGGATTGAGTTTGTAACGGTAGGTGCCGAGGTCAAGGCGGCGTTGCGGGTGTGGTCTGACCGCGATTCGCACGAAGAGGCGATGGTAGCGGTGATAAACAAGGTCAACGAGGAGGCGGAAAATAATGGATAACGTAACACCGAACACGGATAGTTGGGAACTTGCCGATGAAGTAAAACACGACTTCGAAGAAGCCGGTTATACATCAGCCGATTATCCGTTAAACGAGCGTATAGCCGTAGCGTTGACGGTTTACGCCAACAAGAAAATCGCCGAGCTCCGCCCCGAGCCCACGGCGGGCGACGCGAAGAAGCCGCTAACTGCGAGGGCATTACTCAACTCCGGGCTTGTGGGTATATGGAAAGGCCGGGAGCCCACGGCGGGCGACCAGGAAGCGGCTCGCAAAATATTCGACGAAATTCATTGCAAATACTTGGGTTGCCTTGACGCTGATTTCGGCGTAACCGAAGCGTCGGAGCAAGCTGAGCTTGTAATCGCCGACGCCCTCTCCGCCGCCCGTGGGAACCGCGCGGAGTTGGAAGCGGCGGCGCGGGAATCTCGTGAAGCATTAGAAGTGACAAGGGGTTTACTTTACGAGATAGACGAAACACCGGATGCCGGAGATAAATGGGCTGCGCGGGCGGGAAGTATAGCTGGCGCTATCGCACGCGCGACTATGAATATTAACGCTCTCGCGGCGCTCGTGAAGGCGGAGGAGGTGCAGAGGTGAGCGAGCCGATAGTAATAGTTTTAGATCGTGAAGACGCTCGATTTTTGGCGCTCAGCTTTCGAAGCGATATTAACGACACGGTAGAAACATACGCCCGACTGGAAAAAATACGGCGCGAAATCCTGATTCAAACCGGCGACATAATTACCCCCGAGGGCGGGAGGTAGCGGCCGTGCGATACTTTTTGCCGGGCTGGTCGCTATTGGCAATCGCGGCGTTCTGCATCGTCGCGGCCGCGGCGATTATCTTGTACGAAAGGAGAAGGCGCTCATGAAGTTTAAAGATTGGCGCGGGTGGCCCGGAGTAGCCGTCGGTTTAGCCCTGGCGCTCCTTTTCGCCGCCCTGTGGGGCGGGGGCGAATACAGGCGAGGGCGGGCCGAATCGAAAGTCGAGGAGCGGACCAGATTATGCGCCGATTTGATGGAAGAGAACAAGGCGCTGCGTACCATCCTGACGGACCGGGCGGCTTCCGAGGAACGCGAGGACTACGTAATCGGCGTCGTCCAGGCCATACTCGGCGCGTTCTTCAAGGTCAAGCCGCGGATGCCCGAGGGCGTACCGAAAGACCCCGAGGTCCGGAAGAAAGCGTGGGATTACTGGGTTAAGCATGGAAAGCCGTGGCCCGGGCCGGGAGGCGAGTCGCTGGATAACCCTGACGAGGTCCCGTCGGAAGAAGCCGTACCGGCCAGAGGTGGAAGTGACGAAGAATAACGGCATCACGATTATCGCCTTCGACGCCGGCCGCACGACCGGCTGGGCCCTATACCACGGTGAGACGTTGCTGCGGTTCGGCCAATTTACCGTAGCCGACGCGACCGACGTCACCGCCTGCATCGGCTACATCCTCGACGGCCGCGACGGCTGGCCGCGCGACAAGGCCGGTCCGCGGCACCCCGCCCTCGCAATCGTCGAAGAACACGCCCCCTGGTACCAAAGGAGCCACGAGGGCCAGGTAGGCGAGAATCGCATTAAAACGTCGATGGATGTCAATATAAAGTGCCGCCGACGCCTCGAGGCCGCGCTGCTGCGCTGCGGCATCCCCTCGCTCGGCGTAACGCCGGCGGAGTGGGGCGCGGGCCGATACGTACTCGCCGATGTCCTGGCCGAACTTGCCCGGGCCGGCATCGCCGAGCCGGAGAACTTCCGCATCCCGGCCCGAGAACATCAACGGGACGCAATCGTACTTGGTGGGAAGATGGCGAGGAGGCGGGTGTGGGAGGTACGTTAACTACGAAACTCTACACCTGCCACGTAACCCGCGACGGCAACTACGCGCCGCTCGCTTTCTCGACATCACCCGAGGAGAATTGTGTAAATTACCTCCGGCCTAAACGCGCGCTGCCGCGGCAAAAGGGGACGTGCCGCGTCGACGGCGCCGAATGCGACGCGAGAAAGGAAGAGAAATGAAAAAATACGGAATCTACGACGAAGACGGCAATCTTGTTATCGTACATCACAAAGACAAAGACGGTAAAAAAGTAACGGAAGAGTTACGCGCTGGGACTAAAGGCCGGGCCCGGCGGCTTGCTAAACGATATTGCGCGACGTGGCGCGCGGGAACGGACGAAAAGAATGCCCGATAACCCCGTCCTCGCCGCCGCCCTCGCGTATGCGCGCGCTGGCTGGTACGTCTTCCCCTGCGTCCCGGGCGGCAAGGCGCCGCTGGGCAAGCTCGTCCCGCACGGTTTGAAGGACGCCACGACTGCCGCCGATACTATCCGCGCGTGGTGGGCCGCGGTCCCGACCGCCAACGTCGCCGTCGCCATTGGTCGGAGTAATCTGATAGTGGTCGACTGCGAAGGGCCGGAGGGCATCGCCGCCTTCGTAAACTGGGCCGACGCCCACGACGTAGCCCTGGCCGACGTACCCTGCGCGACGACGCCCCGAACGCAAGGGCGTCATTATTATTTTAGGGCGGCGGCGTCGCCGGACCTCGAGCGCGGCCCCACCAGCTTCGTGATGTTTAACGACGCCGGCAAGGGCATCGTTGAAATAAGGAATAACGAGTCGTATGTAATAGCGCCGCCGAGCGTTTGGAATAGTAACTGACCTGGCGCGATACATACCTTAACGAAGTGGTGTCGTGATTCTCTACGGCCCATCGGAAAAGGTGTTTCTCGCTT
>DATKXQ010000255.1:0-2298 GCA_035528975.1 bacterium | reverse complement strand
ATTCACAATAAAGGAGTTGTTTAGCGAGCTCGACTTCGATGCGGCGTTCATCGGCACCGGCGCCGGCCTACCGCGGTGGATGAAGGTGCCGGGAGAAAACCTCATCGGCGTCTATTCGGCCAACGAGTGGCTGACGCGCATCAACCTCATGCGCGCCTACGAGTTCCCCGCGTACGATACGCCTATTTGGCCGGGTAAGAACGTGGCCGTTATCGGCGGCGGGAACACGGCGATGGACTCCGTCCGGAACGCGCTCCGCATGGGCGCGGACAAAGCGACGATCTACTACCGCCGGAGCGAGAAGGAGATGCCGGCCCGCATCGAGGAGATCCACCACGCCCGGGAAGAGGGAGTGGAATTTAATTTCCTGGTAGCGCCGGACCGCGTCCTGGGCACCGAGGGCGGCTGGGTGCGCGGCATGGAGCTCTGCCGGATGGAACTGGGCGAGCCGGACGAGAGCGGCCGCTGCCGGCCCGTCCGCTGCGAGGGCTCCCAGCTCGAGGTCGAGTGCGACATGGTCGTCGTCGCCGTGGGCACGTACCCCAACCCCATCATCCCGGATACGACTCCCGAACTCGAGCTCACGAAGTGGGGGACTATCAAGATCGACGAGGAAACCGGCATGACGAGCGTCCCCGGCGTATTCGCCGGCGGCGACATCGTAACCGGCGGGGCGACCGTGATTTCGGCCATGGGGGCCGGGAAGCAGGCCGGGCGCGGCATCGACGCGTACCTTTCAAATAAGTAGCGGCGAGGGGTAGTGCCGACGGCGAAGCCGATAATAGACTTCTGCGGGGAATTGGCGCGCGGCCTGGAGTCGTTCTTTTTCCCCTCGTTATGCCGGGCGTGCGGCGCCGAACTCGAAGGGCGCGGCGCCCGGCTATTGTGCGCGAAATGCCGGGAAGAGCTGCGGGCGCCGTTGCCGGACGGATGGCGCGAGTCGTGCCGCCTCGCGGGAAGCGAAGCGCCGCGGTACGCGCGGCTGCCGTACGAGGGGCCGGCGGGCGAGGCGGTGCGGCTGCTCAAATTCGGCGGCAAGGGGCGGATGGCGCCGTTGCTGGCGGCGTGCGTTACTCCGCTCGCCGGCGAGTTGAAAGCCGCCTACGGCCTGGATACCCTGGTCCCGGTGCCGCTCCACCCGGTTCGGCGCCGGGAGCGGCGCTTCAACCAGGCGGAGGAGATAGGCCGGCGGGTCGCCTCGGCCGCGGCTTTGGCCTTCAAGCGCCGCGGCCTCGCGCGGACGAAGTATACGCGGCCGCAGGTGGAGCTCTCGGGGGAAGAGAGGCTCGCGAACGTCCGGGGCGCGTTCGCCGCGCGGGAGGCCTTCGCGGGTAAACGCGTCCTGTTGCTCGACGACGTGATAACGACCGGGGCGACGGTGGGCGAGTGCGGCCGGGTGTTGCGGGAAGCGGGCGCGGCGGCGGTCGTAGCCCTCGCGGCCGCGGGCGCGGGTTTGAAGGAGCCGGTTCAATAATGGAAATGAAAAAATTCCTGACGTGGCTCGGTGTCGTTGTCGTCCTCTTCGTGTGCCTTATCGGCTCGTGTCTTCTCGCCGCGTTCTCGCTCTCGGAGGCGGGGCGCGACGCCACCGGCGACGCCTGGCGGGAGGCCGGCAAGATAGGCCGCGAGGAGAAGACGCTGGCCGTAAACGAGTCGTACAACCTCTCGTTCGACGAAAGCGGGAACGTGCATTTCTACGGCGACGGCCTGGAGCTGACGCTGCCGCCGGGATACCGGGTGAAGACGCCGGCGGGCCGAGGCGAAGAGGCGATGCCGTTCCAATACTTCCTTCTCTCCGCCGACGGCCGGACGCAGGTCCGCCTCCGGCGGGAAGATGAGGTGCCGGGCGGGGGGTTCCGGTATGGCGGCGACCGCGAGTTGTTGTTCGCCCACGCCCGGGCGTACGCGGAGGGCATAGCGGGAGGGGCCGCGGTGGAAGCGGCGCCGCTCGCGTACGTCGGGCCGACGCGCCTGGAGGGCAGTTCGGCGGACGTCGGCGTCGAAGGATATTACCGGTATACCGGCGAGGAGCGGGCGCGCCAGGGTTACGACGGCGAGTACTTCGTGTTTTTGGGGAGGGGCTACGGCAACGTGGTCCTGGTTTCGGTGGTCTTCAAGCCGTTTGCGCACGAGAAGGGCCTGGCGCGGGGACGCGCGTTGGCCGACACGCTGCGTTTTAATTAGGAGGTCCGGATTACGGCGACGAATAACCGCGAAGTAGATTGGACTGACGAGCGACACCGCCGCATAATCGAGGAGCAGCGGAAGTTCATATGGACGCCCGAACAGCTCGAGCGC
>DATKXQ010000254.1:0-8436 GCA_035528975.1 bacterium | reverse complement strand
GCCGTTCTTCGCAATCTCCATAACAGCAACCACCGTATAGTTTATCGCCTTACGGGGAAATATAGCACACGGGAACCGGCCGGTCAAACGCGTCGACATAAGAGTTGCGCCGCGGCCCGAATAATGTTATTTTCCCCCGTGGCGGTAAAAACGACCAAGCACGTCGACTTCGAGATATTCGTAACGCTACGGGTCGTAGACCGCGTAGCCCTGACGGCGCGGCAGACGATTACGGAGCGGCTCGGCTACGGCGAGATGGTCGAGGATTTGACTCGCCGGGATTACTACCGCCTGGGGGTAGCGGGCGATGAAGACGAGGGCTTGGATTATCTTCGCAAGATCGTCGAGACCACCACGCTCTTCGCCAACCCCAACAAAGAAACTTTCTCGGTCGAGCTCTTCCACCGACCCCTTTCCCGGGAGCGGCGCCACGTCGCGTTGGTATATCCTCACGAGGGCCTTTTCGACGAGCCGCTGTGCCGTCACCTCGCCTTGGACCTCGGCTTCGACCGCATCGTCGCCGCGGGGCGAGGCGTCGCCTGGACCATACAATTGGCGCCCGGCGTCGAAGAAAAATACGTTGAGGAGATACTCGTGGCGCGCGAGCGAGCGCGAGGCCTGCTCGTTAACCCCCACGCCGAGAAATACGAATTGGCCTAACGCTCTCCGAATATCGCCCTCCCCACCCGGACCATATTCGAACCCTCCTCGATAGCCAACTCGAAATCGTCCGTCATTCCCATGGATAGATACCGGAACGACGGCCCCAGGAGCGGCGCGACGTTCTCGAAAAGCCGCCGCAGCATCCGGAACGCTTCCGTGGTGGCGCCGGGGCCTCCCCCCAGGGGGCCCACCGTCATCAACCCCTCGGGCGAGAGGTTCCGGCGGCCGGCGACGTAACCGGCGAAATCCTCGGCGCCTTCCGGGGAGATGCCGAACTTCGCATCCTCGCCGCTCGCATTAACCTCGATTAAAACCGAGACCCGCTTGCCCTCCGCCTCGGCGCGCCTATCCAGCGCGTCGGCCAGGCGCGGGCTGTCCAACGACTCGATCATATCGAAGAGACGTACGGCCCGGGCGGCCTTATTCCGCTGTATGTGGCCCACCATATGCCACGTACAATCGACGTCCGCTAATTCGCCTATCTTGGGTTCCGCCTCCTGTATCCGGTTCTCGCCGATGACCTCGACGCCGGCCGCTACGGCGGCGCGGACGTCGGCCGCCGGGCGCGTTTTGGCCACCGCGACGAGCACGACTTCCTCGGCGTCTCGAGCTGCTCTCGCCGCCGCGGCGGCGATGCGTTCCCGAACCGCGCTTACGTTATCGGCTATCTTCGGCATTCCGGCGGGAATTTTTCTCCCCCTGCTTTTCGCCGTTCTGCAGTACGACCTTCGCTCGGTCCAATATGCCCAGGGCGTGCAAGTTCTCCAACTCCCGCCGATCGCAATAAAGCATTCCGCGGGCGCGGCCGTCCCGCTCGAACCGCACCTCGTCGCGGCCACGCTCGAGTTTTCGGCGCACGACGACGCGCGCCCCCTCGCCGGTTACGGTCAGCTCGGGCTCATCCCGGGCCCGAATCCGAAACGCCGCGACGAGGCCGTCCAGGAACCGGATGGTCTTACGACGGGCGGCCCCCGGCCACCAGGGAGCCGCGATTCGAACGATCGCGACTACCGTCCCCAAAGCCGGCCTTTCCTCCAGCTCGGGCTTCAGTAGGGCCTGGCGCCCGGCGCCAACGTCTAGCTGTCTCTCTTCGGCCATTTGGTACTCTCCCCATCCTCGAAGCCGCGACTGGTCGCCTTGCGGCCGCGCCCCGGGTCGGGAGGGCAACCGCGCCTCGGCGGTACGGCGGGAATTTACCATAACGACACGTCTCCCGCAAGGGCCATCCCGTTAATCCTTGACTTACGACCCCCGTTAGAATAAAATCGACGGTTAGGTTCGGCTACCCTGTCCTATGCGACTGCCGACGTTGAAGTGGACCGGCGAGACGTTGGAGCTTATCGACCAAACGCTCCTGCCGGGCGAGCTCGTCATAAAGAAGTGCCGCACCGCCGGCGAGGTCCACGAGGCCATTCGCCGGCTGGTAGTCCGCGGGGCCCCCGCCATCGGCGTCGCCGCGGCTTACGGCGTACTGCTCGCCGCCCGGGAGGCGCGGAACGGCCCGGCCGCCGAATTGCGGAATAAAACGCGCGAAGCGGCCGCCTATTTGGAGACGGCTCGGCCTACGGCCGTAAACCTGTCCTGGGCCGCGAGGCGGATGGCCGCCGCCGCCGAAGGAGCCGCAGCCTCCGCCGCCGAGCTTTACGCCCGACTCGAGCGGGAAGCCTCGGCCGTCGAGGACGAAGACAAACGGGCCAACCGGCGGATGGGCGAATTCGGCGCCGCGCTCTTAAAAGACGGCGCCACGGTACTAACGCATTGTAACGCGGGCGCGCTCGCCACGACGGACTACGGAACGGCGCTGGGCGTTATATACGCGGCCGTGGAAGCCGGGAAAAATATCTCGGCGTACGTGGACGAGACGAGGCCGCTTCTCCAGGGCGCCCGCCTCACCGCGTGGGAACTCGTCCAGGCGGGCATTCCTACGACGCTCATTTGCGACGATATGGCGGCGGCCGTCATGGCCCGGGGCGGAATAGATTGTGTAATCGTCGGCGCGGACCGCATAGCGGCCAACGGCGACGTCGCGAATAAAATCGGCACCCTCAACGTAGCCGTGTTGGCCCGCCGGTTTTTGGTGCCGTTCTACGTCGCGGCGCCCCTCTCGACGGTGGACTTCGGGATCGCGTCGGGCCGCGAAATCCCGATCGAAGAACGGGCCGCCGAGGAAGTGACCTCGTTCGCCGGCTCGCGAACCGCGCCGACGGGCGTCGACGTTCACAACCCGGCTTTCGACGTAACGCCGGCGAACCTGGTCGACGCGATCATCACGGAGGCGGGCGTCGCCAGGCCGCCGTTGGGGCCGGCGTTGGCGACTATGAATCGTGGGTAAACCCGCCGCGGAATTCCGGCGCGTCGTGGCCGTAATCCTGGACGGCGTGGGAATCGGCGCTCAGCCGGACGCGCCGCGCTTCGGCGACGAAGGCTCGAACAGCGTGGGGAACGTCGTGCGAGCGCGCGGCGGATTGCGCCTGCCCCACCTCGCGGCGAGGGGCCTGGGCCGCCTTACCCGCCTCCCGGGTCTGGAGGATGCCGCCGTAGCTGGGGCGTACGGAAAATTGACTATGGCCTCCGCCGGCAAAGACTCGACGAGCGGCCACTGGGAAATTGCCGGCGTAGTGCTCAAAGAAAATTTCCCCCTTTTTCCGGAAGGGTTTCCCGCGGAAGCGGTCGACGGCCTCAGGGAAGCGACGGGCCGCGAGTTCATCGGCAATCGGGCCGCGTCCGGGACGGAGATTATCGAAGACCTGGGGGCCGAGCACCTGAAAACCGGCGCGTTAATATTGTATACTTCGGCCGACAGCGTTTGCCAGATCGCGGCGCACGTCGACGTCGTACCCCTCGAGGACCTCTACGAGATCGGCGAACAAGGCCGAAGCGCCATGATGGGCCGTTACGCCGTGGGGAGAGTTATAGTCCGGCCCTTCGCCGGGCAACCGGGTTCCTTCCGGCGCTTGAACGAAAGTCGCCGGGATTACTCGTTGCCGCCGCCGGCGCCCACGTTACTCGACGTGCTTTTAGGCCGCGGCTTCGATGTCAGGGGCGTCGGCAAAGTGGACGATATGTTCGCGGGCCGCGGCTTCACGCGTTGTCGCCATACCCGCGACAACGCCGACGGAATCGATATCATCAAAAACGAGCTGCGAGAGGATTTCGAAGGCCTGCTTTTGGCCAACCTCAACGATACCGATACCGCGTACGGCCACCGAAACGACGCGGCGGGATACGCCGCGGCCCTGGAGGAATTCGACGACGCGCTGCCCTCCCTCGAGAGTGTGATGAAACCCGAAGACCTTTTACTAATCCTATCGGATCACGGCAACGACCCGACGACCCCCGGCACCGACCACAGCCGCGAGTACGCGCCGCTGTTGGTTTGGCGCCGGGGGTTCGCCGGCGAGGTTTCCCTGGGCACGAGGGAAACGCTGGCCGACGTCGGCCAAACGGCCGCGCACAACTTCGCCGTCGGCCCGTTGCCGGCGGGGACTTCTTTCCTTAATGAAATCCTTGGCTAAATACCTCTCTGCGGTAATAGTAGCGGTCGTCGCCGGCGCGGCGTGGAGCCAGGACGAGGGCACCGAAAGCGAAGCCACGAAAACCCTCGACCTGGGGTTTTTCTCCCGCAGCGACTCGGACAACGCCGACGCGAGCGTATCTTATACGGTCCCGCTAACCGACAACCTCGACTTCTCGACGTCGACGTCGCTGAGCAACGGCCTAAACGCCGAAGACAATCGCACCTCGCGCGGAAGGAATACGAACCTCAGCATCGCGTACGACCCGCCATCGCCGTGGCGGATGAACGTGGCCTACAACAACTCCTATACCCTGGACCATAGGCCGCTGAGCGAAAACTACGAGGAATTCAAAACCGAAAGCTCTTCCAATCGCGTCAATTCGTCGGTGGACTATGAGATATCGAGCGACCTCAAAACGGACCTCAACGTCGCCGTCGACGACTCGTCGCAGGAGATCCTGATCGAACAGACCAAGGCGCCGCCGCCGACCAGCGGCCGGAGCCACACCTTCGGCGGCGGCGCCAACTACAACGCCACGACGGCTACTACCCTCAGCGTTGATTACTCCGGCGAAATCGCCAACCAGAAAATCTGGTTTTCGAAAACCGGTACTTTCCCGCCCCGGCCCGCCAAACCCGCCAATTCTCGTAAACTCGCGAACACGTTATCCGGAACGATAACTACCAATAAAGACCTCAACGAGAACCTCAATTTCCTGCTGAATTTTTCTGCTTACGACGCCGTATCCCGGGACAGGCTGCTGCCCTCTTTGGATAACGACGACCTCGCCGGCAACGCCCAGAGCGAAATCAGCTATACGCCCGACTCGATGCTTTCCCTCAGCAACTCCGTCTCGCTGACCCGCTCCAAGACATTTTACCTGCACAAAGCCCAATACGAAAAAGAATTCAGCGAAGTGTTGTACGACGTGCAGAGGTCGAGCTTCCAAGATAACGCGAACGCTCGCATTACGCCCAGCGAGCAATCCGAAATGAACATCGGTTTCGAATATTCGGAATCCGAAAACACCCTCCGCGACGTAGACGGCGACCTCCCCCCCGCCGAGGATGTAGAAGCGGCCAGCACGTGCAAGGTGTCGCAAAGCTACAAGCTTTCATCGGACGTTAACCTCGCGCTCGGCGAAGACATTACCTTCCACCTGTCTCACTTCCTCAACGAGAGCAGGCCCCACAAAATCGTATTCCCGGAGCAAGATTCTTTCACCCGGGCCAATAGCCTGGACGGCAACATAGGCTTCGATTGGACCGAGGACTTGACGGTAAACGTGAACACGTCGATGAACGTTACGTTGAACCGCTTCGAAGACCCGGATACGGCCCCGGACAGCGACCGCGACGACCTCAACGTCCGCCTGGGCACGAACTTTATTTACGACTTGAGCCGCTACACGACGCTGGATGTCAAGACGGACATCAGCAAGGCGAGTATAACTTACGTAGATCCGGAAAGCACGCTGGCCGACTCGGCACGCATAAACCGGCACCTTTCCGCGATGGTTAGCCGCGAATTCGGCAGGATATTCAAGCCGCAGGTGACTTTCGACGTGGCTTACGGCCGCGAGTATTATCCGCGAAGCCCGGCGGCCAACAAGCACCGCCTCGGATACGGCGTCTTCCCGACCGCGGAAATCAAAACGTCGGACAACCTTACGTTGAACTTGAATTTTTCTTATACCAGCGAAGAGAGCGATGCCGTCGCGTCCTCCTATTACGAACCCGAACCAGAAGACTGGCAAATCTATCGCACCCTGGCCGGCGGCGTAAACATCACGTACGTCATTTCCAGCGGTTTAACTTTTACGCTGAATACGAGCAACTCCCACACGTACTCCATAAAGAACCGCAAGCGCCGTAACAAGGAAGTTCCGGCGGAATCCTTCTTCGACCTGGACGCGGGCCTGAATTACAATTTCTAAACATCGCACCCCTTAATTCGCCGCGGAGGTGCTTCCGAAACCCGCACATCGCCAAGGCCTGCGCCGCCCCTACCGTGGCATACGATATTGTCGTATTATTTGCCCGTAACTCTTAGCCCCGCGTAATTACTTATTCGACGTGAAAAGCTTGACTTCCGTCCCTTTTTAGAATATAATTACGTCCGTCACCAAATGAAAATAATAAAAGCGAGAGGTCGCTATGAATAGTTATAGAGCTCTGAGGAAGATAGGCCGCACGGCGTCGCTTACGATCGCGACGGCCTTGGCCGCGTTGCTGTTCACGGGGTGCCTGTTCAGCCCCCCCGAGATAGAAGACCCCGAGGCGCCGCCGGTAATGAACAGCCCGGCCAACGTCTTAAAAACCATCGAGATCGCGTATAACCAGCGCAATATCCGATACTATAAAAGCGCCTTGAGCGAGAACTTCGTCTTCTATTTCGACCCGCGCGACGTGGGCCAGACCCCGCCCGTCGGTACATACATTATCCCCGAAACCTGGAGCTACACCGATGACTGGCGAGCTACGGACAGAATGTTCCAGAAAGCTTACGACATCTCCCTTACCATCCCCACCGCGCGCGTAGGCACACCGGAACCTGACGACAATATTTACAAAGCCAATAATATCAGTATTAAACTCCTCGTCATGGTGGAAGAACTCAACGGTTACATAGCCGACATGGGCTATTGCAACTTCGAGTTCGAGAAATACAAGAACGAGGCCAACGAGGACCGCTGGCGACTCAGGAAATGGTGGGATAACACATCGACCTAATAATAATTCGCGGGCGGCTCTCGTCGCCCGTTTTTTTTACCCCCAACCGTGCTCGGCATATACGTCCACGTACCCTTCTGCGCAAGCCGCTGTAGTTACTGCGACTTCGCGACCGCGGCCTACGACGAGGCCTCGGCCGGCCGCTATCTGGCCGCGCTGGGCCGGGAGTTCGCCGCCGCCGTTCCCCTCCTCGGGAAGGTCCGCGTAGACACCCTTTACCTGGGTGGCGGGACGCCTCCGGCCCTCGGCGCCACGGCCCTGACGCGGCTCCTCGCCGCGGTCGGGAGCCGCTTCGACGTCGCGCCCGAGGCCGAGGTGACGTGCGAGGCCAATCCGGAATCGCTCTCGCCGGCCGTTCTGGACGCCTTGACGGCCAACGGCGTTAACCGCCTTTCGCTCGGGATACAGACGTTCGACCCGGATATCTTGAAAATACTGGGGCGCCGACACGACGGCGAACAAGCGGAAGATGCCTACTGGCGAGCCCGGCGCGCCGGCCTCGAAAACATCTCCGTCGATATGATGTACGGCCTGCCGCGCCAAAGCGCCCGCCGCTGGGAAGAAGACCTGGACCGGGCCCTCGCTCTCAAACTCGAGCACGTTTCGATTTACGCGCTTACCCTCGAGCCGGGGGTGCCGCTCGAGCGCGACCGCGCCGCCCACGTTTTCCCGAGCGGCGACGAACAAGCCGCCATGTACTACGACGCCGTCGATGCCTTGACCGCCGCCGGTTTCGTGCATTACGAGATTTCGAACTTCGCGCGCCCCGGCCGCGAATGCCGCCATAACGTCAAATACTGGCGGGACGACGAATACGTCGGCTTCGGGCCGTCCGCCGCCGGCTTCCGGGAAGGGGGCCGCTACCGAAACCCCGCAGGATTGGACGAGTATTGCGCCGCGGCCGCGGCGGGGCGATGGCCCCTCGGCGACGCCGAGCCGTCCGACCCCTATCGCGATATGCGGACCTCGGCCGTCCTGGGACTCCGTTTGACCGCGGGCATAGACGCCGCGGCGTTCGAGAAGCGAACCGGCATCAACCCCAAGGTATATTACGAAAAGGAACTCGCCGAACTCGTCGCCGCCGGCCTGCTGGAAGTGGACGACGACAACGTACGCGTCACGCGCGCGGGGCTATTCCTCTCGGACGAGGTCTTCGCGAGTTTAATTTAAAGTTGACGCACGCGTACGTTTATGCTATAGGTATAAGCGATGTTTGGCCGTCGGCAGCTAGCCCTACTTCTCGAGGAAGCGTGAGCGTCCGCCGGCGGCAGTATGGCCACAAACGGTCACAGGCGGGCGTTGCGCCCGCCTTTTTTATAATGCTCCCATCCGAGGAACGGGAAATCATGCCGACAAACGACGACGAATACGATGCGCCGGCCGTGGAGAGCCGGTGGCAAAAATACTGGGAAGACACGGGCCTCTTCGACGCCGACGAGACGTCGCCCAAACCGAAGTTCTACCTGCTGGAGATGTTCCCCTACCCTTCGGGCGACCTGCACGTGGGCCACATGAAAAACTAC